>SKHV01000075.1 GCA_007116765.1 Prolixibacteraceae bacterium
TGCACCTTAAACCGGTAGCCGGTTTGGAAGGCGTGAAAAAAGCCGCGTTAAAAATTGAAGGCTGTCTGCCCGACTGGGCTTTTCTCGAAGGGGTTGAGTTGAAAGTGGGCGTGGCACATGGGTTGAACAATGCAAACAACATAATTGAAGCCATGCGTGGCGGCGAAGAGTTTCATTTTATCGAAATAATGACTTGCCCCGGAGGATGCATTGGCGGTGGCGGACAACCACGTTTTACGACCAACGAAGTAAGGCAAAAGCGCATAGCTGCAATATATAAAGAAGACGAAGGGAAGGAGCTGCGGAAATCGCACCTGAACCCCGAAATTGTCCAGATTTATGAAGAATTCCTTAAAAAACCACTGGGAGAACTGTCGCACAAGCTGTTGCATACACACTATCATGATAAAAACTGAGCTTAACTATAGTTGCTAATGATTGTCTACCTTTGATTTTGCACTGCACCATGGGCCGGACGCAGGCGAATAGCCGCCTGATGCGGTTCCCGATGCAGAGCCGTGGTGCAGGGGCGATTTCATGAGCCCCCTGCACCACGTTGCAATGCACGGGCAAGGCGAGGGCGCTAGAAGACAAAGGCCGAAAAGCCCCCAAAAAAATTATAAAACAAAAATCCGAAGCAATGCACATGTGCTTACTCCGGATTTTTTATGGTTTGTTGGTTTTTGCTTATTCCTCTACGATGGGTACAAACATTATATCGATTAGGTTTGCATTCTCGAAGAAATCTGTTGTGAATTCCTGAATATCGGCTTGGGTAAGCTCATTAAGCAGGTTTTCGTAGTTGTCTTCGCTAACCATATTTATTCCCGAAACGTATAAATTGACAAGGTTGTTCATCCAAAACGCGTTATGTCTGAGCGATTGTTCGCGATCTTTGAGTATGTTGGAGATAGTTTTCTCAAAGTCGTCGGCTGTTGGTCCGTTTTCAATTATTTTATCGATTTCGCGATAGATAATTGACTTGAGATAGTCGGCACGTTGCGGGTCGGTATCGAAACGCATTTGCACGAGTGCCTCCGGAACCGGATATTGACGGACAACACTTCCCACCCCTACTCCATAGGTGCCGCCTTCGTCTTCGCGAATGGTTTCGGTGTAGCGCAACCTAAGAATGCCTTCGAGAATGCGCATTGAAAGTATGCTGTGAGGATTGTATTCGACCTGACTCACATAGCGCACATTGACCTGGGTTTTAGGCGTGCTGAGCTTTAGAGGTATTGTTTTGTGTGTTTCGCCTTGCGGTGAGCGCACTTCACGGTCTACCCATGTTTCTTCACGATCGCTTGAGGATAAAGAGCCAAGGTATTTTTGAGCCATTTCTTTGGCTGTTTGTTCGGGAATGTTTCCTACAATGAAAAAAGTAAAGTCGGAAGCATTCTGGAACCTGTCGAGATAAATTTTTTCGAAGTTTTCGAACTGAATTTCTTCGAGCAATTGTGTGTTAAGCGGACGTACACGTGGGTGGTAATTGCTTACGATTGCACTTATTGAATCCTGCATAATTTTTTGCGGGTCGCGTTCCATGTTAGCTACAAAAGCCATGTAACGTGCCATAAGTGCATTGTGTGCATCGAGGTCGAAACGCGGGTTTTCGAAATAAAGATAGGTAAGCTGCATGAGTGTTTCGAAATCGCGCGGAGTAGATGAGCCATTAAAGCCTTCGGACAGATCGCTGATGACAGGCAAAATAGATACTTTTTTCCCGGTTAACATGCGCTCAAGAGCTATTGCGCTGAAATCGCCCACACCGTATGCACCTATGAATTGCTGAATCATATCAATTTCGGGTACGTATTCGTCGTCCCAAAGCGAATGACCTCCGGGGCTGTATGCCCTCAGGCTCACGTTGTCTTTTTCGTAATCGGCAAAGCGATATACTACTTTTGTGCCATTGGCCAAAGTCCATTCCACTGCATCAAACTCTTCGAGATTTTTAGTGGCAACTATTTCGGAACCTTCTAATTCGTAATCGATTAAATCGCTGGCAGTTTCTTCTTCAAGATAAGGTTCGATGTCTTTATTCTTTACACTCTCGATAATTTGCATGGCCTCGTCGCGTGAGAGATGTTTTTCATCACTTGGTCCTGTAATCACCACGCTTCTGTTTTCTTCCACAATCCACTCAAGTGCTTTTTGGTGAATTTCTTCAGTGGTAATAGTAGGAAGAATTGCTTGTGCAAACTGATAGTAAAACTCAATTCCTGTAGCTGCACCTTTAGTAAGATAATGATTTACATACTGACGAATAAAAATGTCGTTACGTATTTTTTCTCGCTCGTTGTACTGACTTTCGAGGTTAGTAAGCAGATTTGACTTTGCTCTTTCGAGTTCGCTTTGTGCAAACCCATAACGTTCAACTCGTTCGGTTTCGGTCATAATGGCATCGAGTGCTTCGGCCTGTTTACCGGGATTAGCGGTTGCACGAATACTATAAGCATTGTAGCCACGCACAAAGCCACCATAAGTAGTACCGGCATTTACAAACGGAGGTTCGCCTTTTTGGAGGAGCTCCTGAATGCGCTGGTTAGTCATTTGGTTATATAATGAATTAATGAGCGAGTTGCGCAAATCCTCTAAGTTTTTTTCTTCACCGTCGTTATTATCGTGTACTATGTATATATTAATACTCGATTGAGTAGCTTCCTCGTCGGTGGCCACCACAAATGCAGTTTCTTCACGGTGAGGAATAGTAAATATTGGTCTTTCCTCAGCATCTTCAACCGGAGGTATTGTTGAGAACAAGTCGATGATTTTTTGTTCTACTTCGTCCACATCGAAATCGCCCACTACGGCAATTGCCTGCAAATCGGTTCGATACCAGTCGTGATAAAACTTGCGCAGCGTGTCGTAATCGTGATAAATAATTACGGTAGTATCGCCAATTACATCGCGCTCGGCCCATTTTGAACCTTCAAAAACCACCGGAAACCATTGCTCCCTGAGCCTGAAGTTGGCAGTACGGCGGGTGCGCCATTCTTCAGTAATTACTCCTCTTTCGAGGTCAATTTCTTCTTCTTCGAGAGAAAGATTGTTGGCCCAATCGTGGAGAATTAGCAAACAGGTATCTATTAATCCTACGGGAGCAACAGGCACGTCGCTTAAATTGTACACCGTTTCGCTAAACGAGGTATAGGCGTTAATATTTCGTCCAAAAGCAACACCATGCCTTTCGAGTGTATTCAATACTCCTTTGCCTTCGAAGTTGCCGGTTCCGTTAAACGCCATGTGCTCAAGAAAGTGGGCGAGCCCATTCTGATCATCTTCTTCGAGCAGGGCTCCTACGTTTTGAATGATGTAGAAGCTTGCCCGCCCGAGTGGCTCCTGATTATGCCTTACATAGTAGGTAAATCCGTTGTCGAGTACTCCGGTGCGTACGTTGGGGTCGAGAGGTGCAGCAAGCGAGAGGTCCACTTGCGAAAAACCTATTTTTGCTAAAAAAGAAGCCAGCAAAACGGCTATAAAAAAAATAAATTTATTCATTACAATTGGTTTTTGTGTTTAATCTCTTTCAAGTTATTCGAAATCATTGGTATAATATTTTAATTAATAATTACATTTTTAGCGGTTTTTTTTCAATTACTTTGCAATAAACCAAAAATATTTTTCATTTTTATATGCTTACATGAAAATTAAAAAGATTATGATACGAAATATTTCTCTTATTGCAATGCTGGGTTTGCTGTTAACCTCGTGCGATGTATTGCTGAAAACAGCTGAAACCATTATGGATTCGGAAAAACCACTTACAACTTATGACGTGTCCATGGGCTTAAAAGAAGCACTTGCGGTAGGTACTGATTCGGCGGGTTGGACACTGAATAAAATCAACGGCTACTACCACAACGAGTTGTTAAAAATAGGTTTGCCGCCACAAACAAACGAAATAATCACACATGCACGTAAAGTGCCGGGTCTCGATAAATTAATCGAAGATTTAATTCTTCAGATAAACCGCTCAGCCGAAGATGCAGCCCGCCAGGCAGCACCGGTTTTTAAACAAGCAATTACACAAATGACTATTGCCGATGCATGGGCGATTTTGAACGGAGACGACTATGCCGCCACCGAATACTTAAAGGCACAAACGGGCACCGAGCTTGCTTTGCTTTACAAACCTGTAATGCAGCAATCGCTTAATAAATCTATTGCAGGCAACGTTTCAGCACAAAAATCGTGGGATGAAGTAGTAAGTCGCTGGAATGTGTTTGCTAATTCGATAGCGGGCAGGGTTGCCGGAGTTAATGCGGTTGATGTTGCACTTGATGATTATGTGACGCAGAAAGCACTCGATGGAATGTTTTTTAAAGTAGCCGAGCAGGAAAAAAATATCAGGAACAATGCTAATGCACGCGTTAGCGATTTATTACAAAGGGTATTTAAACGACAGAATTAAAAAA
>SKHV01000124.1 GCA_007116765.1 Prolixibacteraceae bacterium
AAAATAAAGTTGGTTGAATTAAATTGATTTCAGTTTTCGCAAATCCAAGCTCATCGATTTCCTTATTTCTAAGCTTAGTCTTTTCGATTAGCAAATTGGCATCTTTGAAAAAGTTTTTCTTTATCTCGAATCCGTATGCCTTTCGCTTTTTGTTAATTGCCGCTATTAGCGTTGTTCCACTCCCGGCGCAAGGGTCAATCACCACATCTCCGGGGTCGGTGAATATCTCAATCAGTCGTTCAAGCATAGGCACCGGCTTTTGTGTGGGGTGCAATTTTGGCGTAACATTATCTTTCACCCAGTCCATGCAATTGAAAATCATCTTACCTTTATTATTGAATTTAGGTAGCTTATCACGGTATAGTATCAATGCGTATTCACAATTGCCCACTACTCTCATATTTGCCTTTAACACTTGAGCAGAAAAGTTCTTCCTGAACACCAAATTTATATACCCATTTAGTCCATATTTTCGTCCTAATTCAATAAGTGGAATCTGTTGTTCAAATTCACAAAACACTATCATGCAAGGCGCTTCACCTCTATTCTTAGGCTCTTTTTTCAGCATCTTGCTGCAAAAATGCATAAACTCGGCAGGCCTAAAATCCTTGTCAGTATCGAAAAATTCACTATTTGCCAATTTGCTTTCGCCGTTCTTATTGTCTCCGCCTACATACCATGATGGATTGCTTCCATAGGCATCTTTCCCGATGTTGTACGGTATATCCGCAATTATGAGTTGAGCCTTAGGTATTCCATAGCTCTTGAAATTCTGAAAGTGATCATTTATTAATTGCCCCATATCAATACCTCACCTCTCTCGCCCAAATGTCGTACATATCTGGATCGACTCTTTTACCGTTCTCGAAGCCCGGCTTTTCCTTCCAGATTATCTTTTCGCCGTTCCGTTCAGCAAACAGCGCTGCTGATTTCATTAAAGGCTTGGCATTGCTGTTGTAGCCGACCTGCCCGTATCGGCTGGAATATTCGTCCCATGTCAGTGGACCATAATTCTCTACTCTTTCATTTTTTTTCATAACTAAATTGTTTTATGTTTAAATTTAAAATCAACATTGCGTACATTGTAGTACTTTTTGCAGTACTCCCTGAACTTTTCAACGTCCTCTAAACAGTTGTAAAATAGATTGACCTCAATCCATTGACTGGGAGTGTTTCCGTTCGTTGGCCTAAATGCGGTTATGTGGTATTTCATAAATATTTGGTTTCAAAAAGTTGAATAGTTTTAAAAATTTGATAAACTACTTGCGGCACTACTGCGTTTCCGTAGGCTTTGATTGATTCGTTTCGCCACTTAGGAAAGGTAATTCCGTCCAATTCGGTGGGAAGCCCATCATTTCTGCCACAAATCGGGTGTTGAGTTGGGAAGTTTTGCCAGTCGCCTCGAACGCTCGTTTCCGCAATCCGTCCTGATTCCGTTTGCCCGTGTTCTTTGCTGGGTTGTCGTCTGCTGTCGGTGTTGGTAGCAACCTTGCAATTACATCCTCTAAATTGCCTTTGTTCCGGTCGTTGCTCGTGTTGCCCCCGGCTGCTCTTGCTCGGGGTGTCGGGAGTAATTGCATTGCAACCATTCTTCCTAAATTCAGGCTGTGACTGTTTTTCCCGTCCAATGTTTTGCGCCTGCCTGTATCCGTCACTTCGCACGGTGTTGTCGGTTCTTGGGTTGTCGGTGTCGGGAGTAGGCGTAACCAGTTTTCCGTGTTGCTTAATCCCTGCTGTTTGCTGTTCGGTCCGCGTCTCTTGTAATCCTGCGCTGTGGTTGTAGGCAACAAACCAAACCCTGTCTCTTCTATGGGGTGCGTTGACGGCACAAGCTGGAAGTAGAAACGGTGTGACTTGGTAGCCCGAAGCTTCCAGGTCAGCTTGCACCTCGACGAATACCAATCCCCCGTTCCAATTAGTAAGGCCGCGAACGTTTTCGCCCACGACGTAGCGCGGTGAAATCTCTCTAATTGCTCTAAGCATTTCCGGCCAGAGGTGACGGTCATCTTCTTTTCCAAGTCGTTTTCCTGCCTGGCTGTACGGCTGGCAGGGAAAACCCCCTGAAATAATGTCAATTGTTCCATGATATTTTGTGAAATCGGTTTTTGTAATGTCGCCAAAGCTCTTTGCATTTGGCCAGTAGTGTTTCAATACGCGTTGCCCGAAGTCGTTCCATTCGCAATGAAAAACGTTATCCCAACCCATCCATTCGGCGGCTAAATCAAAACCGCCGATACCGGAAAATAGCGATCCGTGGCGTAACTTTTTCATAATATATTTTTCCAATTACGTATATAAACACTCTTAACATAGTCAATCTGATAATCAGTCAGCGTAAATACCTCTTGGATTCGTGGCAATAGCAAATGCAATGGTATGTCCATATTGGAAAGCACTATATTTCGCAATGTTTCTTTGTCTCGAAAAATTAGTTTCATAATTCACCACCTTTCTCAACGGCTAACTCGTTGGGTATAAGATTGTAGATATCATAGTGATTTTTCAGTGCCCACTTAATCACTGGGTAAGGCGCAAAAAGTATGATATCGGCAATGTTATTTCGGTCGGCAATGTTATTTCGGCGTGATATAGATATAGCATAATCTACCCAATTGGCTATTATGATATAATCTACCCATTCATTTATTTTATCGCTCATTTTTCCATTGATTTCGTTTTCTAATACGTAGATTCTAAGGTTTTTCAAAAGCAAATTAATCGGCTTGAGCACTAATCTGTATTTCTCAAAACCTCTGAAATCCATTATAGATAATGCGTCTGCATCTAAGGTGAATGTTTTTCTATTTCCCTTGGCATCCGGATCGTAAACCTCAACACCATAAGGTAGATAGGGGGCAAAGTGATGGATTTCCGACAACATCTGGTTTTCAATCCTTGTATCCATTTCATTTTTCTCTTTCATATTCGATTTCTTTTAATGTTTGTTTTCTGATTGAGAAATAATCATTTTTCTCGTCAATTTTTCCGGCCTGTGGTATGCCGTTTTTATGTGCCCATTCCATTGCTTTTTCGAATTCGTCTCGATTCAGTCTGCACTCGAGGTAATTATTCCAGTGCATAAGGAACATTTGTCCGCTGCAATTACGGCAATCCACTGTGGTCGGCTCGGGCTCGGGCTCATTAAAATTCTGATGTATATTTTTCTCTAACATATTCTTTAATTTTATCTATGTTTAAATCTATCCATTCATTAACGATATGGCACTCTTCTGCTGTCAGGTCGAAGCGGTCAAAATCAACTTCATCGACTACTGGGTAGTCAGTTCCCTTATCAAATCCGGGTGTGCCCCAGAACTCATAAGATCCAATGCCATCGTTTTCATAGTGAAAAGTAATTGTAATTTCTACGTCCTTACCTATTTCGTTAATCCATATAGTTTCGCAATGTTCCATTATTTTTATGTTTTTAAGCAGCCCCGACATCCCGGGGCTGCAAGTTGATAATTAAAACCTAAGTGAGACTTTTTCACGACTGCGATAATTATAAATTTCCTCAATCAATAGTTTGTACTGAGTTACATTCGCACAATGCTGTATAGCTGTACGATTAGCCTTTAATCGTTCCAATAATTTAGCATGGTTATAATATTCAATTTTAAAAATACCAATCATTGCCCGAACAAACATAGGTCTATTAAAACCATCATAATAAGGTTTTATCATCATTATTTTTTCTGCATTTTCAACTGATTTATCATAATCAGGTATTTCCAATTGTCCTTCCTGAAAATACCTAATTGCAAAACTTCCTTTTTTATTGGTGTCGCTTTTAAATTCCTTATCAGACGAACCCATATACCCACCACGCAATTTGTCAGTTAAAATAGTTTCACATGCAGCCATCCCAAAATCTGTAAATCTTCTCATGAAGTTTCTGAATTTCAAATATTCATGGTATTTTAAATCGCAATAAGCATTCAGATAGTCTTCTTTTTTCCAGTTTTTCATGTTTTCATTCAACATTTGAACCTCTTTCAAACCATAGTTTGGCGCAATAAGAAAATTAATTGGCTTTCCAATTTGTTTTGCTGCTTCAAATCGGTGTTGTCCATCGATAATTTCAAACTTTTCATTAACAATAATAGGGCTTAGTAAATATGCTTCTTGAAAGCTTTGTTTTAGCCGTTTTACGTGTAATTTATTTATGTGTCTATTACCTTCTAATGTTCTGAACATTGAATAATCATTGGTCTCATTGACTTGATTTACTACTTTCATTTTGTATAAATTTAAAGTGTTGAAAAATTAATAATTAAAAAGGGGCCTCGTTTTCTTCATTATCTGAAATAGTCTCCGGTGCTGGTGCATCCGGTGCGGGTGCGGTGCTTTCGCTTTTCTTGGTAGGCAGAAAACTGAAAGTATCAACTTTGACCTTGGTCGAGTA
>SKHV01000180.1 GCA_007116765.1 Prolixibacteraceae bacterium
CCAATGGCTTCGATGGAGTAGTGGGGTTTGCTTTTGAGCATGGCTTTTACTGCATTGACACGGTATTCGTTTACAAAGCTGAAAAAATTCTTTCCTATTACACTGTTCAGTACTTCGGTAAGTTGATGCTTGGGTATTTGAAGTTTTTCGGAAAGCATGTGCATGTTCAATTCGGGATTAAGGTAAGGTTGCTCGTTATTAAAAAACTGCATTAGACGGGTTTTGATAACTTCTTTTTGGGTATTGCTCAACAACGACTTGTTTCTTGGGGGCTGTTCAGTTTCTGAGTCGTTATAAATAAAACCATATATTTCTTTCTGCTTAATTCCATAAAAGCTCAAAATGTAAATAAGCAGAAGCAGCGCAGAATAGTTATATGCCGGTGAAACTGGCAAATCGATTTTAGCAAAAATAGCATAAGATGCAACGGCCATGGCAATGAGGCAATACAAGTTATAGAATACAACCACAAAAACGAGCCAGCCGGCACGGTTATTACTTCCCAGGTTCGAAAATTCGTCTTTTAATATGCGCCTGTGTTTAAAAATAAGGTGAAAGGCAGCCCAATTGTATGCAATCCACGAAAGCACCGAAGCAAGAGCAAAACTGAGTCGGAACCACAAGGTGTTATCATATTCTAAAAACGACGAAAGCTTGTATGGTTCTTGAATTATGTATGCAAACACTTCGAAGAAAACAAAAGGAAGAAGGTGCAGTAATTGAATCTTTTTCAATTTGAATTTTCCGCCAATCAGGGTTTTTGAGTAGAGGTAAAAGGTCGGGTTGAAAAGCAAAAATGAGCTTGATAGCATTGAAATACCAAAAACACGGATGTCGATGGCAAAAGTAAGAAACTCGATGGCAAGTAAGGTGAGCCATGCGGTAAGTATTTTGTCTGAAACACTTTGTTTCTTTATAGCCAGCATTAGCAATGCGGCAAACAAACCATGCGAAAACCCGAGCCATGCAATAATTTCCATAGCCATAAAGTTACAACAACTTTATGTTACTTTCCTGATTTCGTTTAGAGGAACTTCAACAGTAAGTGAAAGGTTCATTTGCTCTAATTCAATGGCCACTCGTTTTTTCCCTTTAAAAAGTACAAGTTTCCCTTTTGTGCCAATAAGGGGGCCGGCCATTACTTCAACCGGATCGCCTTTTTTGAAATTATCGTACGAAACCTCAATCTCCATTTCGTGCTGTCTGAGCAATTGTTTAATGGTTTCTATCTGATTGTCGGGGATAATAGCGGCAGTACCTTCGAAACGAACGTATGAAACAACATTGGGGGTTTTAAGCACCTTGTCGTAATCGCGCCTTGATATTCTTACAAAAATATAGCCGGGTATTAATGGGCTTTCAACCCATTTTTTTCGGTCGCTCCATTGACGTAGTTTTTTCTGTAGGGGCAAATACGATTCAATTTCTTCTAATTCGAATTCGAGTTGCACTTTTTTTTCGGCTCTCGATCTTGTGTATACCGCAAACCAGTTTTTATCAGAATCTGAACGTATCATTTCAACAGTTCATATGTGAGCTTATGCTTTGTTTTTTTTGCGTTTCTTGCTTCCTTTTTCTTTTTCATATCCGTAGCCGTATCCATAACCGTATTTGTAACCGTATTTGTAACCGTAGCTGTAGCCGTAGCGGCCACCATAGCGTTTGCGGCTCAGGCGTATGTCATTCATAAGTACCGTAAGATTTTTAATCTTAATGTTGTTGGCTTCATCCATAGATGCCTCTAATGCATGCTTGTGAGTAAAGCGGTCGCGTACAACAAAAACAGTAGCATCAACTAGTAAGGCCAGATGGTGCGAGTCGGACACAGGAGACATAGGTGCAGAGTCGATGATTATATAGTCGTACTTGGTTTTTAGATCGCTGATAAAGTCAAGCGTCCTACTGTCCGAAATTAACTCGGCCGGGTTAGGTGGAATTACACCTGAAGTTATAATATCGAGATTTTTATTGCTGCTTTTTTGAATTATTTGCTCCAATGTGGCCTCTCCAATTAAAAAATTGGTAACACCAATATTTTTTTCAAGATGAAATCGTTGTGCAATTTGAGGTCTCCGTAAGTCGAAACCTATAAGCAGTGTTTTTTTTCCTGTAAGCGCATAGGCTGATGCCAGATTTATGGCTATAAATGATTTGCCTTCACCGGGTATCGACGAGGTTATCATAATCGCTGGATTTGTGGCATCTTTTGTTATAAACTGCATTTTAGTTCTCACAATCCTAAAGGCTTCGGCCCAAGGTGAATCGGGATAATCAAACATGGTCATATCGTCCGACTCACCTGTGCTTGGAATGTATCCAATGATTGGTTTATTGGTTATGCGTTTTACTACTTCGGGCGAATCAACTTTCATGTTAAAATATTCGCGTAGCGCAATAACCGCAGCCGGAAGAATTAGTCCCAGCATTAACCCAATCATGTAATTAATCATGTTCTTGGGCTTAATTGGGTGGCCATTATTTCCCATTAATGCATGATCGATTATTTCGTTATCGGGAGCGTTCGATGCCATGGCAATTTGTGACTCTGCTTGTCGTTCAAGCAAGAAGGTATATAAGTTATCATTTAACTGAAATTTTCGTTGAATACCAAAAAGTTCTCTTTCTGTTTCAGGTAAACTATTGATGCTAATCATGAGTTCAGTAATTCGTCTGTCGATTTCACGCAATGACATTTTTGAGCTTTTTACAAGATTTGATGCATTTTCGTAAATATTATTTTTGGCATTTCGTATTCTTGCTTCAAGTTGCTGCATTATCATTAAATCGGCACCTTTTCGTATGTTTGTGTACGACGACTTTTCTACAGACAATTGGTTAATCTCCAATATTAATTGATTGAGGAGTGGATCGTTGACACCCATGGCTGAGGGAGCCAAAATTGACTCTTCATCCTGACTTTCTTCAATATAACTCAATAAATATTGATAATACTGGGTTTGCATTTCAATTTCCATTTTCTGGTTTTCAAGCGACTGTAGCTGTTGAAAAATTTGTTGTGCCTGAAACGATAAATCCATTACCTGGTTGCGCGATCGGAACGATTCCAAATCGGATTCGGCAATGTTTAGTGATTTAGAAATTGTGTCGAGTTGTGAGTCGATGAAACGTATGGTATTAAGTGCAATTTCGTTTTTCTTCTCAAGGTTACGCACCATATATTCAGAGGTGAGCGTATTTAAAAAGTCCATTGCTTTGCTTGGGTTGTTGTCTTGCAGGCTAATTCGTAACATTGAAGAGCCTTTAGCCATGGGTTCGAGCGTTAGTTTACGCTGATAGGAAACAGTTAATTGGTGCGGAGTATTGAAAAAGAAGAAATATTTGTTGCTTTCAGCGTTTGGATCAAAATTTTCGTTTATACGGATATAAAAATCGAAATAGTTGGTCTGAACGCGTTCACCCGGACGTACGGTGTTTTCGTATTCAACTAAAGAAATTCGTCCAAGATGTTCGTCTTTTGCATAATTGAATAAGATCTTATTTTCTTCATTTATAGCAATGTTAATGCCCCCGTCACTGTTTATCTCAATTTTGAAATTTGCTCCCATGAGTTGGGGGCTGTCTCTGAAGAAAATTACTTCAAAAGGTGCTTGTTTATAGATTTCCCGCTGACTAAGCCTTCCTTGAGAATAATATGAAACTTCAAAATCAAGTTCTTCAATGGTTCTTCTTATTTGACCGTACGATTGAATTATGATGGTCTGATTTTCATAGTTTTGAAGTGATGGAAACATGCCAAACCCTTGTGTGAAATCCATTCCTCCAGCACCCATCATTGAATTTTTCCCTTGGTCCTCAATAAGAACTGTTGTATAAGCACTATATATTTTTGTGGTATATCGGTTTGCTAAATAAGCTATACCAAGCGCAAAAACTACTGAAAGAATAAACCAGTGAATATTACCTATAAAATAGTTGAAGATTTTCCTTAAATCAATGGTTTCTTCTTCCTGATTGTATAATTGATTGTTTGATGTATTGTTTTCCATTATAGTGTGGTTGATATGATTTTGTTAGTTTTTGACGGCATTACTAATCACATTATATAGCAATACTGCTGTATTTACTGATGTCAATATTGCAGTAAAAGGAAGTGTTTTGGCTCCATATATGCGGTTAGTGGGTTCAACGTATATAATGTCATTAGGCAGAATATAGTAATACTCACTTGCGAAAATATCGCGTTGGGTAAGATCTAGTGTGGTAATCGTTTTTTCATTGTTTGTATGGCGTATTACTTTAACGTTTTTTCTGTTGCCAAAATCGGTCAGATCTCTGCCAAGACCAAGTGCTTCAAAAATAGTCATACGGTCTTTGTAGAAAGTATAGGTTCCGGGAGAATTAAATTCGCCTAGCAATGACACCGAACGATTCACCAATTTTACC
>SKHV01000122.1 GCA_007116765.1 Prolixibacteraceae bacterium
AAGAAATATACAATCGATGTAACAAAGGTTGAAGACGGAGTTTATTCAATAATCCATAAAAATAAGTCAATAAACATGGAGATGATTGAAGGGGACAACCCCAGGCAGTATAAGGTCAACACGCGCAACAACAATTACAACATTGAAATAATCGATGCACAGGCAAAATACCGAAAAGCGGGTAAGCACAATCATGAAAACGATGAAACCCTTATATCATCGCCCATGCCCGGCAAAATAGTATGTATAAATGTAAAACCGGGGCAAAGTATAAAAAAAGGAGAAACAGTAATTACAATTTCGGCTATGAAAATGGAAAGCGAATACAAAAGTCCATTTGATGGTATTGTAGCTCATATTTTTGTTAAAGAAGGTGATACCATTGAAGGTAACGAAGCACTTGTTGAAATAAACCCAACAGTTATAAAATAAAAAAATACGACATGCAGTCAATTGATAATAAGTTCCAACTATTTGAAGAAAAGAAAAGACTGGCTGAAGCCGGAGGCGGCAATGAAAGAATAGCCAAGCAAAAGAGCAAGGGAAGGCTTACTGCTCGCGAACGTATAGAAGCCTTTTTCGATATAGGTTCTTTCAATGAGTTTGATCGCATGGTAACACACAAGTGTATAAATTTCGATATGGAAAAAACCATCATTCCGGGCGATGGGGTTGTTGCAGGCTATGGGAAAGTTGATGGCCGGTTGGTTTTTGCTTTTGCACAGGACTTTACTGTTTTTGGAGGATCGCTAAGCCGAACAAATGCCGATAAAATTATTAAAGTAATGAAACAGGCCATGAAAATGGGAGCACCTGTGGTAGGCTTAAACGATTCGGGCGGTGCACGTATACAGGAAGGTGTTTTAAGCCTTGCAGGCTATGGCGACATATTCAAGCTCAACGTTCAAGCATCGGGTGTTGTGCCGCAAATTTCGGCCATAATGGGCCCCTGTGCAGGTGGCGCAGTATATTCCCCTGCTATAACCGACTTCATTTTTATGGTTAAGGACAGTAGCTATATGTTCGTTACCGGACCCGAAGTGATTAAAACAGTAACACACGAGGAAGTGAGCAAAGAAGAACTGGGAGGTCCAATGACCCATAACGCCAAAAGTGGAGTTGCACACTTTATTGGCACCGACGATGAAAACACATTGATGATGATCAGGGAACTGTTAAGTTTCCTTCCATCGAACAATATTGACGAGGCTCCTGTATTGCCCACGAACGATCCAATAGACCGCGAAGAAAAGGATTTGCAGCATTTAGTGCCATCAGACCCTAACAAACCATATAATATGCTGAAAATTATTGAAGCGATGGCCGATGATCGCTACTTTTTTGAAGTGATGGAGCACTATGCCAAAAATATAATTATTGGTTTTGTAAGAATGGATGGGAGAACAGCAGGAGTTGTTGCAAATCAACCCGATTATCTGGCAGGAGTCCTCGACATCAACTCATCACTTAAAGCAGCTCGTTTTGTGCGCTTTTGCGATGCATTCAATATTCCTATAATAACATTGGTAGATGTGCCCGGTTTTTTACCCGGCACAGTACAGGAATTTGGCGGCATTATTAAACACGGGGCAAAGCTACTGTACGCTTATGCCGAAGCTACTGTGCCAAAAATCACCTTAATTGTCCGTAAAGCATACGGTGGAGCTTACGATGTAATGGCCAGCAAGCACTTAGGAGCCGATATAAACTATGCTTACCCCACTGCAGAAATAGCTGTTATGGGGCCTGAAGGTGCAGTTAATATTATTTTCAGGAATGAAGCTGATGAAAAATCCAAAGCAAAAAAAGTAGAGGATTACCGTGAAAACTTCGCAAACCCTTACAAAGCAGCAGAATTGGGTTACATTGATGAAATAATTTACCCACGTAATACCCGGGAAAAAATAATTTCAGCCCTTGAAATGACGCGCAACAAACGAGAGGACAACCCTCCCAAAAAACATGGTAATATACCCTTATAAAAACAGAAAGAGCTACCCGTGAGTAGCTCTTTCTGTTTCTATATTAGTAAATGAAAACTATGCCTGAGGAATATTCCCTCCGGTAAATCCCATTGGAGGCATACCCTGAGCCGGTCCTTTTGAAACTTTAATTGGCCCATGCTGGCTTTCATACTTAGTCACATTATCCTGTAAAGCCATCAATAATCTTTTGGCATGTTCGGGAGTCAAAATAATACGCGACTTCACCCCTGCCTTGGGAATACCCGGCATTACCCGCACAAAATCAACTACAAATTCAGACGATGAATGCGTAATGACGGCTAGGTTAGAATAAATCCCCTGAGCGATTTCCTCATTCAATTCGATATTCAGTTTGTTTTGATTTTTATTGTCTTCCATAAGTCTTATTTTTTAATCGTCGTCACCCTCTTCGTAATCGTCATCGATAGGTTGTTCAACGAGCCTGTCGTATTCTTCTTTAGAGCCTACAACAAGGTTTTTATATTCCTTGGTTCCTGTTCCTGCGGGAATAAGGTGTCCACAAATTACGTTTTCCTTCAAGCCATTAAGTTCATCCACTTTGCCGTTTATGGCGGCTTCGTTTAAGACCTTAGTTGTTTCCTGGAACGATGCTGCACTCATCCAGCTCTTAGTCTGAAGAGATGCGCGTGTAATACCTTGTAGTACCTGACCTGATGTTGCAGGTATGGCTTCACGTGCTTCAACAAGTTTACGGTCTTTACGTCGCAACTGCGAATTTTCATCACGCAAACGACGTGCAGTTACAATCTGCCCTTCTTTGAATGTCTCGCTGTCTCCTCGATCAACAATAACTTTTTTGTTATAAATCCAATCGTTTTCTTGTAAGAAGTCCATTTTGTCGGCCAGTTGTTTTTCGAGGAAGCGGGTATCACCCGGATCGATAATCTCAACTTTACGCATCATTTGACGAACAATAACCTCATAGTGCTTATCGTTAATCTTCACACCCTGCATGCGGTAAACATCCTGTACTTCATCCACAATATACTCTTGAACAGCTGTAGGCCCTTTAATATTCAAAATATCGCCGGGTGTTGTTGCTCCATCTGAAAGAGAAGTACCTGCTCGTATGTAGTCGTTTTCCTGCACCAAAATCTGACGTGATAGAGGAACAAGATATCGCTTCACTTCGCCAGAACGTGAGGTCACGATTATTTCGCGATTACCACGCTTAATTTTGCCAAGAGAAACTTCTCCATCAATTTCTGAAACTACTGCGGGATTCGATGGGTTACGGGCTTCGAATAATTCAGTTACACGTGGTAAACCACCGGTAATATCACCTGCTTTACCCGACGCACGCGGAATTTTCACAAGTATATCGCCTTGAGATACTTTGTCTTTATCGCTTACCGACATGTGACCGCCTACAGGGAGGTTGTATGAACGAATTTCGTTGCCACTGGCATCAAGGATTAACAACGAAGGGCTTTTTGCCTTATCGCGTGTTTCAATGATTACCTTTTCTTTGTAGCCTGTTTGTTCGTCAGACTCTTCACGGTAGGTAACACCCTCGATCATATTCTCAAACTTAACCGAACCGTCGTACTCCGAAATAATTACTCCGTTGTAAGGATCCCATTCACATAAAACCTGATCTTTTTCAATTTCCTGACCATTTTTTATGAATAATTTTGCACCGTAAGGTAAGCTGTGAGTTGAAACTGTTATTCCTGTATTCTTATCAATAATTCGTAATTCAGCCAAACGACTAACCACCACGCTTACTTCTTCTCCTGTTTCAGTTTTACGTGGTACTGCGCGTAACTCTTCAATTTCGGCAATACCGTTGTATCGCGAAATAATTGTAGATTGTGTTGAAATGTTGCCTGCAATACCCCCTACGTGGAAAGTACGCAATGTAAGCTGAGTTCCGGGTTCACCAATCGACTGCGCTGCAATTACACCTACAGCTTCGCCGCGTTGAACCATACGACCTGAGGCAAGGTTACGTCCATAACATTTAGAACATACACCATGCAACGATTCACAAGTAAGCACCGAACGAATTTCAACCCTTTCGATAGGTGAGTTTTCAATATTTTTAGCTATTTCTTCCGAAATTTCATCACCTGAACGAATAATCAATTCTCCTGTTAAGGGATGATAAATATCATGAACTGAACAACGACCTAAAATGCGCTCGAAAAGTGAAGCTACAATTTCTTCATTTTTCTTAATTGAAGAAGCATTTAAACCACGCAGAGTACCACAATCTTGTTCTGTGATAATTACGTCTTGAGCCACATCAACAAGCCTACGAGTCAAGTAACCTGCATCTGCAGTTTTTAACGCGGTATCGGCCAAACCTTTACGTGCACCGTGAGTCGAAATAAAGTACTCAAGTACTGAAAGACCTTCCTTAAAGTTTGAAAGAATTGGGTTTTCGATAATCTGTGCAGATGTGGCACCTGATTTTTGTGGTTTTGCCATCAATCCCCTCATACCGCAAAGCTGACGAATTTGTTCTTTTGAACCACGGGCTCCGGAGTCAAGCATCATATAAACCGAATTGAACCCCTGTTTATCAGAGCTTAATATCTTCATTACTACCTGAGTAAGTCGGGCATTAATGTGTGTCCAAATATCAATAACCTGATTATAGCGTTCGTTATTCGTGATGAAACCATTATTGTAGTTCATCATAATTTCTTCTACCTCGCCGTAACCTTCATCAATCATTACTGATTTCTCATCAGGAATAATTACATCTGAAAGGTTAAACGATAAGCCACCACGATAAGCCATTTTGTATCCCATATCCTTGATGTGATCGAGGAAGTCGGCAGTAATGGCATTATTGGTTTTTTTCAAAACGAAGGCAATAATATCGCGTAACGATTTTTTTGTAAGTAATTCGTTAATGTATCCTGCGGCTTTGGGTACTTTTTGGTTGAAAAGAATCCGACCAACCGTAGTTTCAACGGTATGTTGTATCATGTTTCCGTCCTCATCGAGGTCGTCAACTTTACATTTTACAATGGTGTGCATGCCTACAACTCCTTCATTATAAGCTATAATAGCTTCCTCGGGAGAGTAGAAGTTTAAACCTTGTCCCTTATCGCCTTCGCGTCCTTTTGTCATATAGTAGAGTCCAAGAACCATGTCTTGCGACGGTACTGTAATAGGAGCTCCATTCGAAGGGTTGAGCAAGTTATGAGAAGCAAGAATCAACAATTGTGCTTCAAGAATAGCGGCATTTCCCAGCGGTAAATGCACAGCCATTTGGTCACCATCGAAGTCAGCATTAAACCCGGTACAAGCCAGTGGATGTAGCTGAATAGCCTTACCCTCAATCAGTACCGGTTGAAATGCTTGTATAGATAATCGGTGCAATGTGGGAGCCCTGTTCAGTAACACGGGGTGTCCCCTCATCACGTTTTCAAGAATATCCCACACTACGGGGTCTTTTCTGTCGACAATTTTTTTGGCCGATTTTACTGTTTTCACAATACCTCTTTCAATCAGTTTCCTGATTACAAAGGGTTTGTAAAGTTCAGCTGCCATATCTTTGGGAATACCACATTCGTGCAGTTTCAAATTTGGACCAACAACAATAACCGAGCGAGCAGAATAGTCAACACGCTTACCCAAAAGGTTCTGTCTGAAACGGCCTTGTTTACCTTTCAAACTATCAGATAGTGATTTTAATGCTCTGTTATTCTCGGTTTTTACTGCATTTGATTTTCTTGAGTTATCAAATAGCGAATCGACCGATTCCTGCAACATTCGCTTTTCGTTTCGAAGAATAACTTCAGGAGCTTTAATCTCGATTAGGCGTTTCAACCTATTGTTACGAATAATTACGCGTCGATACAGGTCGTTAAGGTCGGAAGTAGCAAAGCGACCCCCATCGAGTGGCACCAATGGGCGCAAATCGGGAGGTATTACCGGTACTACTTTCACTATCATCCATTCAGGTTTATTGAGTTGGGTGCTGGCTCTGAAAGCTTCAACAACCTGCAAGCGCTTCAATGCTTCGTTTTTACGTTGTTGCGAAGTTTCCACATTGGCTTTATGCCTCAAATCGAACGATAAATCGTCAAGACTTACTCGTTCAAGCAGTTTAAATAAAGCGTCGGCTCCCATCTCGGCAATAAATTTGTCGGGATGGTCGTCTTCCATTAGTTGATTGTCCTTGGGTAAAGTATCAAGAATATCAAGATATTCCTCTTCAGTTAAAAAGTCGAGATATTTTACGCCTTCCTGTGCTTTAATACCGGCATTAATTACCACATAGCGTTCGTAATAAATAATAGTATCAAGCTTTTTAGTTGGCAAACCTAAAAGGTATCCAATTTTATTTGGTAAGGATTTAAAGTACCAAATGTGCGCAACAGGAACCACTAATGATATGTGTCCCATTCTTTCACGTCGTACTTTCTTTTCGGTTACCTCTACACCACAACGGTCGCAAACGATACCGCGGTAGCGTATACGTTTGTATTTTCCGCAATGGCATTCGTAGTCCTTTACCGGACCAAATATTCTCTCACAGAACAAACCGTCGCGTTCGGGTTTATACGTTCTGTAGTTGATGGTTTCAGGCTTTAATACTTCTCCATGAGAACGTTCTAAAATTTCCTCGGGTGAAGCCAAGCTGATAGAGATTTTGCTAAAGCTACTCTTTACTTTATTGTCTCTTCTAAAAGCCATTTATTTTGTGTGTTATCGATTACTAATAAATACATTAATAAAAACAACCGGTCATTCCCGGTAACAAGTGGAATTAGTCCATGTTTACACTTAAACCAAGACCACGGAGTTCATGCAATAATACATTGAGCGATTCGGGAATTCCGGGTAGTGGCATCGGATCTCCTTTAACAATTGCTTCGTATGCTTTGGCTCGGCCAATCACATCGTCTGATTTTACCGTCAGTATTTCCTGAAGTATATGTGCTGCACCGAATGCTTCGAGAGCCCATACCTCCATCTCACCAAAACGCTGACCTCCAAATTGGGCTTTACCACCCAAAGGCTGCTGTGTAATAAGCGAGTAAGGACCAATTGAACGGGCGTGCATTTTGTCTTCAATCATGTGCCCCAGTTTCAACATGTAAATAATTCCCACAGTTGCCGGTTGGTCAAAAGGCTCGCCAGTTTCTCCGTCGACTAAGTTTGTTTTTCCATAGCGAGGCACTCCTGCTTTATCGGTATATTCGCAAATTTCATCAAGCGATGCTCCATCAAAAACCGGAGTAGCAAATTTGAGACCAAGTTCTTTACCTGCCCAGGCTAATACTGTTTCGTAAATTTGTCCTAGGTTCATACGCGAAGGTACACCAAGTGGGTTTAGAACAATATCAACAGGAGTACCGTCTTCGAGGAATGGCATGTCTTCGTCGCGTACTATACGCGAAACAATTCCTTTATTACCATGTCGGCCTGCCATTTTATCACCAACCTGAAGCTTACGCTTTTTAGCAATGTAAATTTTGGCAAGCTTAATAATACCTGTTGGTAGTTCGTCTCCGATGGTAACATTATACCTTTCACGACGTGCAACTGCTTCGTATTCCTTGTATTTCATCACATAGTTGAATACAAGGTCTCTAATCATATTGTTTTTTTCATTGTCGGTAGTCCACTTATTCGGATTTACCGAAATAAAATCAATTTCCTGCAACTGTTTAAGGGTGAATTTCACTCCTTTGCTAATTAATTCTGCACCATAATAATCGCGAACTCCTTGCGATGTTTTCCCATTAACTAATTGGAACAAGCGATCTTCAAGGTCACCACGTAATGCTGAAGTCTTACGATCAAGTTGCTCGTCAATTTCTTCGAGTAATGGTTTTGCTGTGGTACGACCTTTTTTGTTGTCTTTCACAACTCTTGAAAAGAGTTTTTTATTAACCACAACACCACTTAACGAAGGAGAAGCTTTCATCGAAGCATCTTTTACATCGCCTGCTTTATCACCAAAAATTGCACGTAACAGTTTTTCTTCGGGCGAGGGGTCTGATTCTCCTTTTGGAGTAATTTTACCTATAAGAATATCACCGGGTTTAACATTGGCTCCAATGCGAATAAGCCCGTTTTCGTCGAGATTACGGGTAGCTTCTTCACTTACATTAGGAATGTCGGAAGTAAACTCTTCAAGTCCCCGTTTTGTTTCACGAACTTCAAGTGAATGTTCATCAATATGTATTGAGGTGAATATATCTTCACGAACTAATCGTTCAGAAATTACAATAGCGTCCTCGTAGTTGTACCCTTGCCATGGCATGAATGCCACCATAAGGTTTCTGCCAAGAGCCAATTCTCCACCTTGTGTGGCGTAACCTTCGGTTAGTATTTGTTTTTGCTTTACCCTTTCGCCTTTTTTCACAATAGGACGAAGAGTAATGCTTGAACCCTGGTTTGTTTTCTCAAACTTGGGCAATTTATATGATTTCATATCAGACTCGAAGCTTACATAACGCTCGTTATCTGTTCTATCATAACGCACTACAATTTCAGCAGCATCAACAAATTCAATCACTCCTTCGCCTTCGGCTCTGATGTGTACCCTAGAATCGGTCACTACTCGGCTCTCAAGACCAGTACCAACAATTGGTGCTTCAGGTGTGATTAATGGTACTGCCTGCCGCATCATGTTTGATCCCATAAGCGCACGGTTTGCATCATCGTGCTCAAGAAAAGTTATTAAAGATGCTGCAATTGATGCAATCTGGTTTGGACTCACGTCCATCAACTCTACCTCATCGGGTTCTACCAATGGGTAATCCCCTTCCAAACGTGCTTTCACTTTTGGATTAACAAATTTACCCTCGTCGGAAAGAGGAGCATTTGCTTGTGCGATTACTCTACCTTCTTCTTCTTCGGCGGTTAGGTATATCACTCCTTCGTTAGAAAGATCGACCTGACCGTTTACGGCTTTACGATATGGAGTAGAAATGAAGCCAAGTTCGTTCACTTTAGCATAAACACAAAGAGAGGAAATAAGTCCGATATTTGGCCCTTCGGGTGTTTCAATTGGACACAAACGTCCGTAGTGAGTAAAGTGAACGTCTCGTACTTCGAAACCTGCACGTTCACGCGATAATCCACCTGGTCCGAGAGCTGACATACGTCGTTTGTGTGTCATTTCGGCAAGAGGGTTGGTTTGATCCATAAATTGCGACAAGGCATTTGTCCCAAAAAATGAATTGATTACCGACGATAATGTTTTGGAATTTATTAAGTCGATAGGTGTAAACACTTCGTTGTCGCGTACATTCATTCTTTCACGAATAGTACGAGCCATTCGAGCTAAGCCAACACCAAACTGGTTAAACATTTGCTCACCAACAGTCCTGACACGACGGTTTGATAAGTGGTCAATATCATCGACATCGGTTTTTGAGTTTACCAGCTTTATTAAGTATTTAATAATCTCGATTATGTCAAGTTTTGTCAACACACGATTATCCATATCGATATCGAGATTCAATTTCTTGTTAATTCTGTAACGACCTACATTACCTAAATCGTAACGTTTATCTGAGAAGAAAAGGTTTTCAATTACTTCTCTGGCTGTAGACTCGTCGGGTGGTTCGGAGTTACGCAGCTGTCGATAAATATGGAGCACTGCTTCCTTTTCCGAGTTACAAGGGTCTTTTTGAAGTGTATTGTATATAATTGCATAATCCTGAAGGTTGGGTTCGTCTTTATGCAATAAAATAGTTTTAGAGCCTGAATCGATTATCATTTCGATATGATCGTTTTCAAGAACTGTTTCACGGTCAATAACTACTTCATTACGTTCAATCGATACAACTTCACCTGTGTCTTCATCTACAAAATCTTCGACCCATGATTTCAATACCCTTGCTGCTAGTTTACGACCTACAAGTTTTTTTAATCCTGTTTTGGATACTTTAACTTCGTCGGCAAGACCAAAAATTTCGAGAATATCTTTATCTCCTTCGTAACCAATTGCACGTAGCAATGTTGTTACTGGTAATTTTTTCTTTCGGTCGATATAAGCATACATTACGTTGTTTATATCGGTAGCGAACTCGATCCATGATCCTTTAAAAGGAATGATGCGTGCCGAGTATAACTTTGTACCGTTGGCATGTACACTTTGACCGAAAAATACACCGGGTGAACGGTGTAATTGCGAAACAATAACTCTTTCGGCACCATTTATTACAAAAGTACCGCGTTCGGTCATGTAAGGAATTGTACCCAGATATACGTCTTGTACTACAGTGTCGAAATCCTCATGTTCAGGGTCGGTACAATAAAGCTTCATTTTGGCTTTAAGGGGTACACTATAGGTCAATCCTCTTTCGATACATTCTGCAATAGAATATCTTGGAGGATCGACGAAGTAGTCGATAAACTCGAGCACAAAATTGTTTCGTGTATCTGTTATTGGAAAGTTTTCAACAAAAACCTGGTATAATCCTTCGTTTTTCCTTTCTTCGGGAGTAGAACCCATTTGGAAAAAATCGATGAATGACTTGATCTGGATTTCAAGAAAGTCGGGATAGTCGAATATGTTTTTCGATTTTGAAAAACTAATCCTTTGATTTACAGTATTCAAAGACATTTAATTGATGTATTTATTGAACTTAAAGTATAAAACACAAAAAGGCTTAATCCCGCCAAAGGCGGGACTAAACCATATCAACCCATTTAGAGGGTATGTAGACCTTATTTAAGTTCAACTTCAGCTCCAGCTTCAACGAGTTGTTGTTTAAGAGCCTCAGCCTCCTCTTTAGAAACTTTTTCCTTGATAGCTTTTGGTGCGCTATCAACTACTTCTTTAGCCTCTTTCAGACCTAGGCCAGTTAATTCTTTTACTAGTTTAACGATTGCGAGTTTAGAAGCACCTGCTGCTGTTAGAATCACATCAAATTCGGTTTGAACTTCTTCGGCTGCACCTTCACCTGCTGCTGCAGGACCTGCAACTGCAACTGCTGCTGCAGCGGGTTCAATACCATACTCGTCTTTCAATATACCAGCTAATTCGTTTACTTCTTTAACAGTAAGGTTAACTAACTCTTCTGCAAGTTGTTTTAAATCTGCCATTTTAACAAAGATTTAAAATGTTATAAATTATTTATTATTCTTTCTCGGATAAAGTCTTAAGAACTCCAACTAATGTTTGACCACTGCTTTGAAGTGCAGACACCACATTTTTTGCTGGAGATTGAAGAAGAGCAATAACGTCTCCAATAAGTTCTTCTTTGGACTTGATGCTTTCGAGTATATCGAGTTGGTTTTCACCAACGTAAACCGATTCTTCGACATAAGCCGCTTTAAATACAGGTTTTTCCAGCTTTTTGTTTTTCTTACGAAAATCTTTAATCAATTTAGCAGGAACGTTTCCGGTATTTGAGAACATTAATGAAGTATTGCCTTTCAGAGCAACGAAGAGCTCATCAGCATTCTTTTCAGAAGCTTCGATGGCTCTTTTAAGGAGCGTATTCTTAACTACAATCAGTTTTATATCCTTTTGAAAGCATGCACGGCGTAATTCGCTCGATTTTACTGCATCCAATTCTGCAATATCAGCAAGGTAAAAATGATTGTATGAGTTGATTTCCTGTACCAGGTTATCGATTATAGTTTGCTTTTCGGATCTCTTCATAATTCAATTTTTAATCCTGTACAGATTTTGGGTCAATTTGAATTCCGGGGCTCATCGTACTTGATAATGAAATACTCATTATATAAGTACCTTTTGCTGCCACGGGTTTCAGTTTTACAATGGTATTGATAAATTCTCGGGCATTTTCTATAATCTGTTGAGCATCGAAAGATACTTTTCCAATAGATGTATGAACTATTCCGTATTTATCAACCTTAAAGTCGATTTTACCTTGCTTAATTTCAGTAACGGCTTTTCCAACGTCCATGGTAACGGTTCCGCTTTTAGGGTTTGGCATTAAACCACGTGGTCCTAAAATACGTCCTAAAGGTCCCAGTTTCCCCATTACAGGGGGCATGGTAATAATTACATCCATATCTGTCCATCCACCTTTAATTTTTTCAAGGTATTCGTCCAGACCAACATAATCGGCACCAGCATCTTTAGCTTCCTGCTCTTTGTCAGGTGTAACCAAAGCTAGAACTTTTACTTCTTTACCAGTTCCGTTAGGGAGCGTAACTACGCCTCTAACCATCTGATTAGCTTTACGGGGATCTACTCCTAAACGCATGTCTATATCTACTGAGGCATCAAACTTTGTAAAAGATACTTCTTTTAACAGCTTAGCTGCTTCTTCGATTGAGTAGGCTTTTCCCTTTTCAAGCTTTTCTAAAGCAAGTTTTTTATTCTTAGTAATTCCAGCCATTTTAATCAATTATTTAATGTTTAATTAAATGGAGAATCACCATTGACAGTAATCCCCATACTACGGGCAGTACCAGCAACCATTCTCATAGCAGATTCAACAGTAAAGCAGTTGAGGTCGGACATCTTAGATTCAGCTACCTCTTTCACCTGTTCCCAGGTTACCGAGCCAACTTTTTTAACATGTGGTTCCGACGATCCGCTTTTTTGTTTCGCTGCGTCAAGAAGTTGTACGGCCACAGGGGGTTGTTTAATGATAAAATCAAATGATTTATCAGCATAAACAGTAATAACAACAGGAAGTACTTTCCCTGCCAGTTCTTGGGTTCTACCATTGAACTGCTTGCAAAACTGCATTATGTTTACCCCTTTGGCACCCAATGCTGGTCCAACCGGTGGTGACGGATTTGCAGCGCCACCTTTGATTTGGAGTTTGATAATTCCAGCAATTTCTTTAGCCATAACAAAATATTAATTTGTTGTTTACTCCTTTTCGACTTGCATAAATCCAAGCTCCAAGGGTGTTTTGCGACCGAATATTTTCACCATTACCTCTAACTTCTTCTTCTCTTCGTTTACCTTTTCGATAATTCCGTTGAATCCGTTAAATGGTCCATCGATCACTTTAATTGTCTCTCCTACTACGTAGGGTATGGTAAGTTCCTCGCCACGTTCAGACATTTCATCCACTTTCCCCAATATCCTGTTTACTTCTGATTGACGCATAGGAACGGGGTCACCGCCCTTTGTGTCGCCCAGGAAACCAATGACATTCGTAACATTACGGAGAATATGAGGTACTTCGCCTACTAATGCGGCTTCAATTAAGAGGTAACCGGGAAAAAAGTTACGTTCTTTACTGATTTTCTTACCGTTTCTGATTTGATAAACTTTCTCGGTAGGTATTAATACCTGCGAGACATAGTCCTGGAGTCCAGCTGATGCAATTTCACCTTCGATATATTCTTTGGCCTTTTTTTCTTTTCCCCCTATGGTTCTAAGAACATACCATTTTCTTTGGATTTCGCTCATTTTTCCTCCGGCAATTAATAAAATAGACTATAAATAAAATCCATAAGGTTCTCGAACATGAGATCCATTACAAATATTACCAGTGCGATTATGATGGAAGCTATCATAACTACTACTGCGCTATTCTGTAAATCTTTCCAATTTGGCCAAGTTACCTTGTATACCAATTCGTTATAAGATTCTTTTACGTAATTTACAATTTTCATTATTCGTCTTATTTATCTGTGCGGATGTTAAGAGTCGAACTTACAAAAATGCTCCCGACCGAGCTCATCCGCAAATACAGTCTCTTATCCGAAAAGGATAAGAGACTGTGAAATTATTTTTAATCTAAAAGATTATTCTACAATTTCAGTAACCTGACCTGCACCTACGGTACGTCCACCTTCGCGGATTGCGAATTGAAGACCTTCGTTTACTGCTACAGGGTAAATTAACTCTACAGTAATGGTTACGTTATCACCCGGCATTACCATTTCACGACCTTCAGGTAAGTGAATCTCACCGGTTACGTCAAGTGTGCGGATGAAGAACTGAGGACGGTATCTGTTGTGGAAAGGAGTGTGGCGTCCACCTTCTTCTTTCTTCAATACATAAACCTCTGCTTTGAATTTAGTGTGAGGAGTAATAGTTCCGGGCTTACAAAGAATCTGACCACGTTTGATCTCTTTTTTGTCAACACCACGAAGCAACAAACCTACGTTGTCACCAGCTTGACCATCGTCAAGAATTTTACGGAACATTTCAACACCTGTACATACTGTCTTACGACCTTCAGCACCTAAACCAATTAATTGGAGCTCGTCACCGGTATGTACAACACCAGTTTCGATACGTCCTGTTGCTACCGTACCACGACCTGTAATCGAGAATACGTCTTCAACTGGCATTAGAAAGGGTTTATCCACATCGCGTGGAGGAAGAGGAATCCATGTATCGCAAGCATCCATTAACTCCATGATTTTGTCTTCCCATTGCTCTTCACCGTTCATTGCACCCAGTGCAGAACCTTGAATTATCGGAGTATCATCACCTTCGTATTTGTAAAATGATAATAGTTCACGTAATTCCATGTCAACAAGTTCGAGCAACTCAGCGTCGTCGACCATGTCTACTTTGTTCATAAACACTACAATTTTAGGTACATTTACCTGGCGAGCTAAAAGGATATGTTCACGAGTCTGAGGCATAGGACCGTCGGTAGCGGCACAAACTAAGATTGCACCGTCCATTTGAGCAGCACCTGTCACCATGTTTTTCACATAGTCGGCGTGACCCGGACAGTCAACGTGTGCATAGTGACGAGTAGCTGTTTGATACTCAACGTGTGCAGTGTTGATGGTTATACCTCTTTCTTTTTCCTCAGGAGCATTGTCAATTGAATCAAATGACTTGATCTCTGATAAACCTTTTTTTGCTAATACCATTGTAATAGCAGCTGTAAGGGTGGTTTTACCATGGTCAACGTGGCCAATAGTACCAATATTGACATGGTCTTTATCCCTATTAAATTTTTCTTTAGCCATAACTTAAGATATTAGATAACGTTAACTAATTTATTTATTATTATCTTGTTTTATTCACTTCCTATATTCTTGAGCTGATGATGGGATTTGAACCCATGACCTCTTCCTTACCAAGGAAGTGCTCTACCCCTGAGCTACATCAGCAAATTTTAAACCCATATTCAGTTTTTTGTTAAAATTTACTGCTTAGGGGTTAAAAATGAGCGGGAGACGGGATTCAAACCCGCGACCCTTAGCTTGGAAGGCTAATGCTCTATCAACTGAGCTACTCCCGCATTGCGCGCCATAGCCTTGACGAAGGCGTGCAGTGTACGCCATAGCTTTGTCGAAGGCGTACTGTAATGTGTTCAAGTTTTACTTTGAACAGGTCTCCTTCGCTAATCCCGATTAATATCTGGACTGCGAAAAATGTGGGAAGAGCAGGATTCGAACCTACGAAGGCTGAGCCAACAGATTTACAGTCTGCCCCGTTTGACCGCTTCGGTATCTTCCC
>SKHV01000354.1 GCA_007116765.1 Prolixibacteraceae bacterium
AATGCCGATACCGACACCCGTATTATGAAATATAACGGGATGAAAAAGGAACTTTCGCAAATGTCTTCCGAATTCAGTGCAAAATCGGCCTTTATTGAGCCCGAAATATTAAGTGCCGAGTGGGATACAATCGAGAAATTTATCGACTCGGAACCCGCGCTCGAAAAATACCGAATGGAACTCACCGAGCTGTTTCGTACACGTGCACACACTTTGAGCGAAGCCGAAGAACGCATTATGGCACTTTCGGGGCAGGTTGGCGGTGTAGCGCAATCGGTTTTTGGGACTTTTTCCAATGCCGAAATTCCACAGCCCGAAGTAACTCTCTCGACCGGCGAAACCATTAAGCTCAATAGTGCTACTTTCGGGCAATACAGAGCAGTAGCAAACCGTGCCGACCGTCAGTTGGTTTTTGAAACCTACTGGGCCAATTATGCAAACTTCAGGGCCACTTTTGGCGAGATGCTATACGGCAACCTGAAATCCGATATTTTTAGGGCGAAAGCACGTCATTACGAATCGTCGCTTGAAGCAGCTTTGTATCCTAAAAATATCCCGGCAGAAGTATATCATTCGCTGGTAGATAGTGTGAACAAAAACCTTCCGGCTTTTCACCGCTATCTCGAAATTAAGCGCCGAATGATGAAGCTCGACACACTGGCTTACTACGACTTATATGCACCTGCCGTTGCCGACATTGACCTCAAATACAGTTACGATGAGGCTGTAGAAATCACCCTCGAAGCATTAAAACCCCTCGGCAGCGATTATGTAAATGTAGTAAAACAAGCCATTGAACAAGGTTGGATTGACGTGTATCCAAACCCGGGAAAACGCTCGGGAGCCTATTCAAACGGGGCATTCTACGACGGGCATCCGTACATTTTACTCAATTATACCGATTTGTATAACGATGTAAGCACAATGGTACATGAACTGGGGCACACCATGCACAGCTACTTGTCGAACAAAAAACAGCCCTACCCCTTGGCGCAATACGAAATTTTTGTGGCCGAAGTGGCCTCAACCCTAAACGAAGTATTGCTGTTCAACTATATGTTGAAGAATATTACCGACGACGACACAAAATTATCATTACTCATGAACTGGCTCGACAGCTTTAAAGGTACTCTGTTTCGCCAAACACAATTTGCCGAATTCGAACTAAGCATACACCAACAAGCCGAACAAGGGAAAGCGCTTACCGGCGATGAGTTTTCGGACATTTACATGAATATTGTAAAGAAATACTACGGACACGACAAAGGTGTATGCCATATCGATGATTACATGAATATGGAATGGGCTTTCATTCCTCACTTCTACTACAATTTTTATGTGTACCAGTACAGCACCTCGTTTACAGCGTCAATATCGTTGGCCGAGAAGGTTATGAGCGGCGACAAAGAGGCCATAAGCAAGTACATCGGGTTTTTATCGTCAGGCGGTTCGGATTATCCCATAGAATTACTAAAAAAAGCAGGAGTTGATATGAGCTCGCCCGAACCCTTCAACAAAGCCATCGACTCCATGAACAAGGTGATGGACGAAATAGAAAAAATACTCAACAAAAAGAAGCTTTAGCGAAATCAAGTGCGCATTTTTGCAATATCCGATTTTTCAACATAAATTATAAACATTAAAAAAGTAGATATGTTGATTTAAAAAGAGTATCGTAAAGAGAATTCAATTTCGATACACAAAACAGCTAAGCGAAACAACAATATGAGAAAAAACTGTTTTTGTAAATTCGGAGTAGTTTTATTCCTACTCGTATTTTTTTCGATTTTTTACGCAGTGGGTTCTACCAACGAAATGAAGAGAGACACCACCTGGACCAACATCAACGGTGCCTTCCGCCTCAACATGATGTACACGCATTACGAAGGGCAAACATCACCCCTGGGTACTGCAAGCCGCAACGAATTTACCTGGGATACCTGGCGCATTGGCGTACATTCCTATTCCAAAGGAATTGAATTATCGTTCCAATACCGCTTTTATCCTACTTTCAACACACATTTTATCCATCACGGATGGCTGGGTTATCACTTTAGCCCTGAAACAAATGTGAAAGTCGGGATATCGCAGGTGCCCTTTGGCGATTTACCTTTTGGCTCGCACTCGTGGTGGTTTCAGGCTCCTTATTATGTGGGACTTGAGGACGATTACCAGACCGGAGTAAGCTTTGAGCACAGCTATGAAAAATGGGTTTTACATTTTGCATATTATCTGATGTCGGAACCCCGGGGCACCAGCGAAGCATCGTATGGGCCTTTCAGCGCAGCACGTTATTCGTACGATGTGGTGCCCATTCCCGGAAACTCTAACATTGAGCGCAATCAGTTCAATTTACGTGGCGAATATCATTTTTGCAATGCCCGTGCCGGGCTTTCGGTGCAAAGCCTGCAAATATACAACCAGGCACTTGCCCAAAGCGGCAACCAGCAGGCCGCAGCATTGCATTTGAATGCCGATCGCAATCGCTGGAACCTGAAACTTCAAGCCATGTATTATAAATACAACAATGTAAAAAACGATGAAGGTATGTTAATGAATACTGTTCAGATGGGTGCCTACGGTTTTGGCACTTACGATGTGGCCTCGGAAGCTGCAATTTTGAGCGCCGGATTGGCCCATACCCTGCCGCTTGAATGGGGGCCGCTTAGTTCTGTTCAGTTTTATAATGATTTTAGCTATATGCACAAATTCGACAGTGAAACCATAGGCGGTCAGAAACAACTTTTTGAGAAAACCATGCAAAATGTGCTTGGAGCGCTCATCACAGCCGGTAATGTTTATACTTATGTCGATGTGGCTTCGGGATACAACCACCCATGGCTCAGTGGTTTTTTCGGGGGCAGTGCCATGGGGAGCGGCTACGGACAAGACCCTTCGCAACCGGTTAGCGAAAGCAACCCCATAAGCCGAAATGCATATTGGAATACCCGTTTGAATATTAACATTGGATATTATTTCTGAAAATATAAACTTAAAAATTATGAAGAAGAAGCACTTCGACATTCATGGGCCTGTGTTTTGGCCGGCAACCATCCTCATTGTGCTGTTTATTGCTGTAACACTTATCGTGGGCGAGCCAATGGTCAATGTTTTCCAATCGACCCAAAATGCAATATCGAACAACTTTGGTTGGATGTTTATCATTGCCGTAAATGCATTTTTAATTTTCAGCCTTTACATTGGCTTTAGCAAATACGGAACCATAAGGTTGGGCGGCGAAACTGCAGAAAAGGAATTCTCGACCCCGGCATGGTTTGCCATGCTTTTTAGTGCCGGTATGGGAATAGGCATTTTGTTTTGGGGTGTAGCCGAACCTGTATTTCATTATATGAACCCGCCATTTGGCGAAGGACGCACACTTGAATCGGCCGAAAGTGCCATGAACCTTACTTTCTTGCACTGGGGGTTTCATGCCTGGGGCATCTATGCCCTGGTGGGTCTGTCGTTGGCATTTTTTGCCTTTAACCGCAACCAGCCACTCACCATACGGTCGGTTTTTTTGCCGGTATTGGGAAAGCGGGTAAACGGCCCCATAGGCAATGTAATTGATGTGTTTGCGGTTTTAGCCACACTTTTTGGACTGGCCACCTCGCTGGGGCTGGGCGTAAAGCAGGTGAGTGCCGGATTAAACCACGTGTTTGGAACACCCAATACGGTATGGATGCAGGTTTTTTTGATTATTGGGATAACAATGATAGCAACCGTGTCGGTGGTAACCGGTATTAAAAAAGGAGTGCGCTTTTTAAGTGAATGGAACGTGCGCATTGCTGCCCTCCTTTTGCTTTTAGTACTCATAATCGGCCCTTCGCTTTTCATTTTTAAATCGTTTGTGCAAAACATAGGGAATTACCTCAACGAAATACTTATGGTATCGACCTGGACTGAAGCCTACCGCGACCGCGGCTGGCAAGGGGGTTGGACTGTTTTTTACTGGGCATGGTGGATTTCGTGGTCGCCCTTTGTAGGCATGTTCATTGCGCGGGTATCGAAAGGACGAACCATCAGGGAGTTCATTTTTGGAGTACTGCTTGTGCCTTCAATCATTACTTTTTTGTGGCTTACCGCTTTTGGCGGGTCGGCTATTTGGATGGATTTGAAAGGATCAGTGGCCGGACTTGGCGAACGAATAATTGCCGACGAATCAACCGCTTTGTTTGTATTCTTTGAGCAGTTTCCGCTTAGCAGTGTGGCTTCAATTATAGGCATATTGCTGGTAATGAGCTTCTTTGTCACCTCGTCCGACTCAGGTTCGCTGGTTATCGACAGCATTACCGCCGGCGGCAAGCTCGATGCTCCGGTAGGTCAGCGTATTTTCTGGGCCAATATTGAAGGAGCCGTTGCGGCTGTACTGCTGTTAGGAGGCGGACTGG
>SKHV01000189.1 GCA_007116765.1 Prolixibacteraceae bacterium
AATTTTGCTCATATAAATATTTTGCAAGGGTTAATAAATCTGTATCAAAAATTGCTTAAGAGAGATGACGAAATAAACCATTTTTTTTCAAACTCACAATGAATTTCATCAAAGACACTCTCAATCAAATTATTCATATATCATTTTGCGGGTCATGCCTCCATCAATTATAAGTTGAGTTCCGTTTATAAAACTGTTTTCATTATTGGCCAGAAAAAAACACGCCTTGGCAATATCAGCGGGCTTTCCAACCCTTTTAGAAAAATGCTGATCGTGGTTTTTGCGTGACAAAGATTCATAATCTCCGGTTTCAATCCAACCTGGCAAAATAGCATTTACCGTAATCTTAAATTCGCTTAACGATGCAGCCAAAGCATGGGTCAGAGACACAATTCCTCCTTTCGAAGCGGCATAAGCCTCGCAGTTAGGTTCCGACATTAATGCCCGTGTAGAGGCAATATTTATTATTGATCCCCCCTGCCCTTTCATATATCGGGCAACTTCGCACGAAGCAAAAAACACACTTTTCAGATTTGTATCAATTATTTTATCCCAGTGTGCTTCGGTCATTTCAAATATGTCGGCAAACTCAGAAATGCCGGCATTATTAATAAGCACATCAATTTGTCCAAAGGTGTCAATTGTTTGTTTCACCATTTGTAAAATTTCAGAAACCACCGATACGTCGGTTTGGATAAACAAGCCTGTACCGTCCTGATTGCTTATTTCCTTAGCTGTACGTTTTCCTAAATCGCTATTGATTTCGGCAATCACTACACGGTAGTCATTCTTCGCAAAATGAAGTGCTACTTCTTTTCCTATACCCTTACCAGAACCGCTTACAATTACTACTTTTTGTTCACTCATATTATTCAAATTAAAAAAAGTAAAATCCCGTTATTCGTAAAATTAAAAATATAAAAGCAACAGTATGTTTTTACATTTTTGTAAATGTAGAAATATTACAGTTCGGGATAAAGGTTTGTAAAAAGAATAAAATCGAATTCAATAAAAACCACAAAACATTATCTTTGTTTGCAATGTTTGAGGGTACAGAATAAATTTGCCTGAAACCGGAAATATTTTTAGATAAAGAAAGAAGTGTATGTCAATCCAAAAAAAATATGTCGAAACCCCATTAATGAAGCAGTATTATGCAATTAAGGAAAAACACCCTGATGCAGTACTGTTATTTCGTGTGGGCGATTTTTACGAAACTTTTGGCGACGATGCCATAAAAGCTGCCGGAATCTTGGGCATTACCTTAACCAAAAGAGCCAATGGCTCAGCTAGTTCAGTTGAGCTGGCAGGGTTTCCTCATCATGCACTTGATACCTATTTACCCAAGCTGGTACGAGCCGGACAACGAGTGGCCATTTGCGAGCAACTCGAAGATCCGAAGATGACAAAAACCATTGTTAAGCGAGGCATAACCGAATTAGTCACTCCGGGTGTTTCTATTAACGACAACATACTGAACCACCGCGAAAACAATTTTTTGGCATCGGTACATTTCGACAAGAAAATGGCCGGAGTAGCATTTCTCGATATTTCTACCGGTGAATACTTAACTGCCGAAGGAACTTTCGAATATGTTGACAAGCTGCTGAACTCGTTTCAGCCAAAAGAAGTGTTGTATCAACGTGGAAAAGATAGCGCATTTACCGAGCACTTCGGCCATAAATTTTACACTTTTAAGCTCGACGACTGGGTGTATACAAACGAAGCTGCCACCGACAGGCTGCTACGCCATTTCGAGGTGAAAACACTCAAAGGCTTTGGGGTACACCGCTTCGAATATGGAGTGATGGCAGCAGGTGCTATTTTACATTATCTCGACATCACTCAGCACCACAACATCAAGCATATTTCAAACTTATCGCGCATTGAGGAAGATCGCTTTGTGTGGCTCGACCGCTTTACTGTACGGAATCTTGAGCTGATTAATCCACTAAACGAAGGAGCAAAAACACTTGTAATCGTAATTGACCGCACACTTACACCAATGGGTGCCCGCATGTTGCGAAGGTGGGTTACTTTCCCCCTGAAAAATGTACAGGCAATTAACCAGAGGCTCAATGCTGTTGAGGCCTTTTATACTGATACCGAACTTAAAGAAAGTGTTGAAGATCACATACGTGAGTTGGGCGATCTGGAACGCATTATTTCGAAAGTAGCTGTGCAACGCATAAACCCGCGCGAAGTAGTGCAACTAAAAGTAGCACTTAAAGCCATTGTGCCTATTAAAAAGCATTGTGCAAATTCAAAAAACAGCACTCTTGAGAAACTGGCAGAACAGCTAAATCCCTGCCAGTTGATTGCCGATAAAATTGAACGCGAAATTTATCCCGAACCGCCCGCGCAAATAAACAAAGGAAATATAATTGCCAGTGGCGTTTCATCTGAACTGGATGATTTACGTGAAATTAAGAAGCATGGAAAAGATTACCTCCTAAAAATGCAGGAACGCGAAGTACAGCGCACAGGCATTACCTCGCTCAAATTTGGTTTCAACAATGTGTTTGGCTATTATATTGAAGTACGTAATACTCATAAAGACAAAGTGCCCCCCGAGTGGATTAGGAAACAAACTTTGGTAAGTGCCGAACGCTATATTACCGAAGAATTGAAAGAGTACGAATCTAAAATATTAGGCGCCGAAGAAAAAATACAAGTAATTGAAAATCGACTTTTTGAAGAATTGGTAAACTCGCTTACAGAATACATTCAGGCCATTCAGCTAAATGCAAATATCCTTTCTCAAATCGATTGTCTCTTATCTTTTGCCACCGTTTCCTCGTCATACGAATACAATCGGCCCGAGGTAAACGATTCGCACACAATTAATATTGAAGAAGGCCGACACCCTGTGATTGAACGTGAAATGCCAATTGGAGAAAGCTACATCAGCAACAATGTATATCTCGACCGGGACGAACAACAAATAATTATTATTACTGGCCCCAATATGTCGGGTAAATCGGCACTTCTGCGTCAAACCGCTCTTATTGTACTGCTCGCTCAAATAGGCTGTTTTGTGCCGGCAAAAACAGCTCAAATTGGATACGTCGATAAGATTTTCACCCGTGTAGGTGCATCGGATAACATTTCGCTGGGAGAATCAACCTTTATGGTTGAAATGAATGAAGCCGCCAGCATTTTGAATAACCTTTCGGATCGCAGCCTCATTTTACTCGATGAACTGGGACGCGGCACCAGTACTTACGACGGAATATCAATTGCGTGGTCAATAGTGGAATACATTCACGAACACCCCAAATCGAAGGCCAAAACTCTGTTTGCCACACATTATCATGAGCTTAACGAAATGGAACGCGGTTTCAACAGGGTGAAGAACTACAACGTTACCGTAAAAGAAATTGAAAATAAAGTGATATTTCTGAGAAAGCTTGTACGTGGTGGAAGCAACCACAGCTTTGGTATTCATGTGGCGCGCATGGCCGGTATGCCCAAAAGTCTGGTGAAACGTTCCGAAGAAATTCTAAAACAACTCGAAGATACTCATCGTAAAGAGTCCCTTTCGAAACCGCTCGATACCCTAAGCTCCGAACGCGAAGGAATGCAACTAAGTTTCTTTCAGCTTGACGATCCTGTTCTGAAACAAATTAGAGATGAAATTGCGAATCTCGATATCAATAACCTGACCCCGGTTGAGGCACTTAATAAGCTAAACGAGATAAAAAAAATCTCAGGAATTAAGGGGTAAATAAAATCCTGTCCAACATAAAGCCGAACAGGATTGAGATACTTATTGATTTTTAATTGCGCTCAATAAAGATACCTAATTAAGCAGGTATTTGTAATTATCATTCAATAAATGAGGAACAAAGGAGGCAATGTAATCCAGCACCTTTTCTTCACTTAACTTTTCATTCCAAAGTAATTGTTGTTGCTTCATTTGGTCGCTATTCAAAACAGCATCGACAATAACATGTGAAACTTGTTGTTGATTAGCACGTACTCTTTTTACACCGAAACCTGAATTTGAGTTTACATAACGCACTTCAAAAAACTCGTGGCGCACAATATATTCATCGCCATTACGTGTAGTATTCTTAAAAACTTCAATGTTTTTATCTTCCGAACTATAAGCAATAACCCATGTTTGAAGCGAATTCGATACAGATTCGACCTCGTCGATATAACTTATTGTATAGCTGTCGGTTGCTTTGATAGTAGTTTTAGCATCAACTGTTTCTACCATTACTGAAAAAACAAAAACAATAGCGAATAATTTTAATATTTGTTTCATAGCTGAATAATTTAATTTGTTTTACAATATTTGTGTTTTACTGATGCAAAAAAACGGAATTAAACACTCACAAACACTGATAAAAACATGAATTGAA
>SKHV01000338.1 GCA_007116765.1 Prolixibacteraceae bacterium
CCCCAAACAGTGTACCCTGGGACGATGCCGTTACGCTGGTTTTGACTTATGCCGAAATACCATACGACAAAATATACGATGCCGAAATAATTGGCGGTGAACTTGCGAATTACGACTGGCTACACCTTCACCACGAAGATTTTACCGGGCAATACGGTAAATTTTACAGTAACTACCAACACATGCCATGGTACCAAACCGAAGTGCGTACAAACGAGGATATGGCGGAGCTTCTGGGCTTCCTTAAAGTTTCGGAAATGAAACTGGCCGTAGCAAAAAGCATACAGCGCTATGTGGCCTCAGGCGGTTTCCTTTTGGCTATGTGCGCAGCAACCGAAACCATTGACATAGCGCTGGCTGCCGAAAACACCGACATTTGCGACTGGATGTACGACGGCGACCCGCCCGACCCGAACTTTAACGATAAACTCGACTTCTCAAATACCTTTGCGTTTCATAATTTCAGGGTGGAAGAAAACCCGATGAAATATGAATATTCAAACATTGATGCCACAAACTACCGTTCGCGTTCGCTGCGAAGGGATAACGACTTTTTTACCCTTTTCGAATTTTCGGCTAAATGGGATCCTGTACCTACCATGCTTACCCAAAACCATACACAGGTTATAAGGGCGTTTATGGGACAAACCACTTCGTTTGTAAAAGACTTTATTAAACCCGAGGTTTTGATAATGGGAGAAAATCAGGTACACAACGAAGCACGTTATTTACACGGCACTTTTGGAAACGGCACCTGGACATTTTACGGAGGGCACGACCCCGAAGACTACCAACACCGGGTGGGCGATCCGCCTACTGATCTGAACCTGCATCCCAATTCTCCAGGCTACAGGCTCATTCTCAATAATGTACTTTTCCCATCGGCTAAAAAGAAAAAACAGAAAACTTAATGGGCACGTTTCAAATCAAGAATTCGAGGAAATTGTCTCTGTTGATTACTTCAAAAATTGCAGTTGGGTAAGCCAATGCAAAAGCAATTGGTGTTTTTGCTTTACCTGATTTCCATTTAAATTCATAAGCAAAAAGCCCTCCATCGCGCTCTTCAATCAAATCAATCTCTTGCTTGTCGTATGTCCGCCAAAAAAAATCGTTTGAAAATACACGCTTATATTTTTTTGATTTAAAGCGTTCCATGAAAATGAAATTTTCCCATAACATCCCGGTGTCGTTGCGTAAAGCCAAAGGGTTAAAATTATTAATAAGCGAATTGCGAATACCATTATCCCAAAAATAATACCTTGCTGTTTTTGTTACTTCTTTTCTCAGGTTTTTAGAATAACCCCCTACTTTTTTTATAATAAAAGTTTTCTCTAACAAATCGGTATAACGTTCAACACTTTGCTTTGCAATGCCCAAACTCCTGCTCAATTCATTTAAAGAGACTTCATTGCCTATTTGATAAGCCAATAATCGAAGCAAATCAGTCAGCTTAGAAGGATTTCTAACGCTTTCCAATTCCAAGATATCTTTAAACAAATAAGAATCCCTTATAGTAAAAAGATACTCTTTCTTGTCTTCAAGGAAACTACTTGTTAACACCTCGGGATATAAGCCGTATATTAAGTACGATTCAAGTTTTTGAAAGATTTCCATCCCACCGAATTGCTCATAAATCTCTAATATAGAAATAGGGAAAAGAATCCTCACTATTTGCCTTCCGGTAAGTGGTTCTCCGGTTTTATTCAATAGATCAAACGAAGATGAGCATGTAGCAATAATTTTCATGTCAGGAAAATGATCGACAAGTAATTTTAAACCATAAGCAACTTCAGGAATCCGCTGAGCTTCATCAATAAAAATTAAATCATAAGAACCCAAAGCCATTTTCAACTTTGAAAGATCCTGCGAAGAAAAAAGCTCGCGAACTTCTGTATTATCGCCTGTGCCTGAAAAAATTTGACCGCTAAATTGGCTTATTAACTTCTTTATTAATTCGGTTTTACCAACTCTACGTGGGCCATACAACAAAAAAACCTTCCCTTTCTTGATGAATTTGTCGCTGTTTATTTCAAGATACCTGCTATGCCATTGATATTCCATTGTAAATCAATTATTAATCCAATACAAAGATATAAATAATCTCAATACACTTACCATATTTAGCTAAATTTGGCAAGTTGAATGTTTGTATTTAGCTAAATTTGGCAAGTTTGATAATCAAATTTGCATTTAAAATTCATTTTTTCACATAAATTGAATCATGAAACAGGCAACATAACAACTAAGGTTTCTGTAATATCGATTTGATTTCACTGCCAACTTTTCGCGATAGTTTCACTGCCGATTCCACTTTAAGGTGACTTCCATCGTAAGTCTTATAATCTGTATGATTTAGGTCGAGCCAATAGCCACCGGTCTGAATAAACCCGGCTTTTATGGCGGCTTCGTTGTACAAGCCCATTGTGTCTTCGAGCATGTACATGGGGTGCGATACAGGTGGCCTGAAACCAAGAACCACTATCCCATCGTCAGTCCATGTTGAAATTTGAGAAAAAAGGCTTTCAAGTTTATCATTATCAACCTTGTAATGAGTGAAATCTTTTATATACGAAGGAATGGCCCTCATGGTATCAGGGGGAAACAGTACCGACTTTACATATCCGTTCAAATAGTACTCGTTGGTATAGTACGATGCAGGCTCATCTCCACGAACCAGCTCTTTGATTCCTTCGGGCGATGTAGGCGAAAACCAATATTTAATTTGTCCGAAATACAAGCGTTCAATAATTTCTTCCCTGGGGCGGGATAACTCCTGTATAAATTGCATATTATTTTCAGTATACTCCGTAATTGTATTGGCTGCTACACCCATCACTATTACTTTCTTTTCAGAAGAATTGTTCAGTTTCGACTCAGCAGCCCTGAACATAGTGGGATTTAATCCCCCGTTCGAATACGCAAAATTCAAAATCCTTAATCCCGGCAATTCATCTTGCATCACCTCGGGCGATAATCCCCTATAAACCCTCGAATCGCCCATCAACACAACATCATACCTGCTTTGAGCAAAGGTTTTACGTGTCCAAAAATGCTCAGCCAGGTATTTTTCGTGATTTTTAGGCAAAACAAAACTAAGTGCTCCTGTTAAAACAGCTGCAAGCAAAAGTGTTGACCATATTTTCGGAGTTTTGTGCATGGCTTAAAATTGGAAATATATAAATTCACTACCTTCTCCCCTAAAAAATATAATTGCAGCTATCACAATAGCGTAAAAGATCATTTCAACATAAGGGTTTTTCATCTTGATTTTTTTATCAAAGCCAAGGGCAACATAGAGTTCTCTTAATACCATTAAACCAATAAATACCGTACCATTTAAGCCCCATCCAAGATTAAATCCGCCTTTAAACGAAAACATTATTTTTACTATATCCCACGCCTGGGCAATGGAACCGGCCCTGAAAAAAACCCATGCTACCAGCACCTGAATTGTAACCAACAACCAGGCTATGAGTCGCAAAAACCGATTCTTCATAAGGCGCTCAGGCCATTGAGTAATTCTTTCAATACTTGAGAACATTGCATGTAAAGCCCCCCATACCACAAATGTCCATGCTGCACCATGCCACAAACCCGATACGAGCATGGTAATCCACAAGTTAACGTGTGTACGTACCTTGCTTATCCTGTTCCCGCCCAAAGGTATGTACAGGTAATCGCGGAACCATGTTGAAAGCGAAATGTGCCAGCGTGCCCAAAAATCACGCATCGATGTTGAAATGTAGGGGTGGTTGAAATTATCGGGGAAGTCGTACCCCATCCAACGGGCCAGTCCCCTTGCAATGTCGCTGTACCCGGCAAAGTCGCAATATATTTGAAATGCAAAAGCTATTATGGCACCCCACCAAAAAAGTGAAGAGCTGTTTAGTTCCGGGCTACTAAAAGCAGCCACAACTAAGGGAGCCAGGTTATCGGCAATCACCATTTTCTTGAAATAGCCGCGCACCACCAACTGAAATCCTGCCCAGCGCTGTTCTTTCGATACGCTGGGTACTTTAAGCATTTGCGGCAACATGGTTTTTGCCCTAACAATAGGGCCTGCAACCAACTGAGGGAACATTGATAAATATGCGAAAAAATGAACCAAACCCTTTGTAGGCTTAAGCTTATTCCGGTAAACATCGAAAGTGTAGCTCATACTTTGAAAAGTGTAGAAGCTTATTCCAACGGGAGTAATGAGGAAAAAATCGGGGGTATTTGCCAGTAAGGACAAACTTCCGCTTAATCCAAACAGCGCATCGATATTGCTTGCTATAAAGCCCGAGTATTTGAATACCGAAAGCGAACCTACATTGGCAAGGATAGACAGGACAAAAAGAAACTTCTTCTGTTTTGGGAAACGTACC
>SKHV01000154.1 GCA_007116765.1 Prolixibacteraceae bacterium
GTTTAATAAATTATAATAACGTTGCAATTTATGAATATCTGGTGACTAATGTCCAAAAAAAAGAGAGCTAAATGCTCTCTTTTAATAAATTGTTATTCGTTATCCAGAATTTTGTCATAAAATTCATCGTATGCGTCAGCGTATGTTTCTTCGTTTTGATATTCCAATACAGGCAAGCCACTATCTTCAATTACCTTGTTTAAATCGCTGTTGATGTTCGGACAGCCTTTTATAATGCCATCGGCATACTGAATAGCCAGTTTGTTAATTGCAGTATAGTCAAGTGTTTCAAGTGCTTTCAGATCGTCAGTGCTAATTTCTTCGTTTACAATTTTTTCGATCATATTCTGATCGAATTTCTTAGTAAACTCGTCGTCGTGAATAGTGTACACTACTTTAGCATTTGCGAACAAGGGATCGTCGGCGTACATTTTCTTCACTAAAAGCGGAATAAATGCTCCAAACCAGCCCTGGCAATGTATCAAGTCGGGCGACCAGCGAAGTTTTATCACTGTTTCGATAACTCCTTTGGCGAAAAACAGAGCGCGTTCATCGTTGTCTTCGAAGGGTTCACCGTTCTTGTCGGTCATCACTGCTTTACGGTGAAAATAGTCTTCGTTGTCGATAAAGTAAACCTGCATACGCGCGGCTTGTATCGACGCTACTTTTATGATAATCGGATGGTCGGTGTCGTTAATTACCAAGTTCATTCCCGAAAGACGAATCACTTCGTGAAGTTGATTTCTTCGCTCATTCACGCAGCCGTATCTGGGCATAAAAGTTCTGATCTCTTTTCCCCTTTCCTGGATACCTTGTGGTAGAAATCTGCCAATTTTTGATTTTTCGGATTCTGGTAAGTAGGGAGTAATCTCTTGAAAAATAAACAATACCTTTTTCTTTTCCATTCTATCTTTCGATATTTTTGATTTTGCAAAAGTAGTAAATATTTACGATATATCATAAAGTAAATGGCGGATAAGCTTTCTTGGTAAGAATGAAAAGTAGTTGTTAAATTTTATTTTTAGAACTGCGGTGTGATTCATATCTTGTATAATTAGGGATAAATTTATTTACTTTGCAATCAAAATAGCATTTGAATGGAGTTAGTACACGCAGTTGCTGATTTAAAGCAATTAGTTGAGAGAAAGAAAAGTGAAGGACTCTCTGTGGGGTTTGTTCCTACTATGGGTGCTTTGCACGAGGGGCATTTGTCCTTGGTAGCTGAAGCGTCGAAAGCATCGGGTTACGTGGTGGTCAGTATTTTTGTAAACCCTACGCAGTTTAACGATAAGAAGGACTTGGAACGCTATCCGCGAAACCTTGGGTTAGACATGGAATTGCTTAAATCAACATCGTGCGACTTAGTTTTTGCTCCAGGAGTTGAAGAAATGTATCCTGTGAAGGATACTCGATTGTTCAATTTTGGCAGTCTCGAAACGGTGATGGAAGGCAAACATCGCCCGGGGCATTTTAATGGGGTAGCGCAGGTTGTAAGCAAACTGTTTGACATGGTACAGCCCGATTTTGCGTTCTTTGGTGAAAAAGACTTTCAACAGCTGGCTATTATTAAAGCAATGTCCCGACAGTTGAATCTTGATGTGAAAATTGTACCTTGTAAAACCGTGCGCGAACCCAACGGGTTGGCCATGAGCTCGCGAAACCAGTTGCTCAGTGATGCACAACGTGAAAGTGCGGCTCTGATTTCGGAAACGCTTTTTGGTGCACAAGAGAAAATGGATAAAATGCCTGTTGCTGAATTGAAGCAATGGGTAATGGATACTATAAACAAGGACGAAAACCTTGAAATCGAATATTTCGATATTGTAAATAGTGATACTTTGCAGTCTGTAAATTCGTGGGACGAAAAAGTCAACAAAACCGGATGTATAGCTGTTCATTGTGGTAGAATCAGATTAATTGATAACGTAACTTTTTCGAAAAATGTTGATCGAAGTTTGTAAATCAAAAATTCACAAGGTAAGAGTAAGCGAAGCAAACCTTCAGTATGTGGGGAGTATTACCATTGACGAAGATTTGATGGATGCCGCAAACCTTATCGAGAATGAGAAGGTTCAGGTGGTTAACATTAATAATGGTGAACGACTTGAGACCTATGTGATTAGAGGTGAGCGTGGCAGCGGTGTAATTTGTCTTAATGGCCCGGCAGCACGTAAAGTTGCGGTAGGCGATATTGTAATTATTATATCGTATGCGACAATGGATTTCGAAGAGGCCAAATCGTTTAAGCCCTCTTTGATTTTCCCCGATGTTGAAACTAATTCACTAATCTAAGCTTCTTCTTTACTTTAAATTTTCAATGGCGAATAACTTCTATTCGTTTGTATTATTATATAGCACGTAGAAATACAGTTCGCACTTTGCAATATTTTGAAATAATTATTGTTTGCTATTCCATTTCAATAAATTTCAATATTTTTGCCCACCTTTTTGCAGCTCCACAGCAGACTCGGTTCAAAGCCTGTTGCGCCTGAAAATAATCACATGTTAAACTGTTTGATTATGGCTCAGATTTTTCGTCCTAAGTTTTTTTCAATCCTGAAATCGGGATTAACACGTAAACAAATCTCAAGCGACATAATGGCCGGCATTGTAGTGGGCATTGTCGCATTGCCGCTGGCTATTGCATTTGCTGTTGCCTCGGGTGTTTCGCCCGAAAAGGGACTTGTTACTGCCGTTATTGCCGGTTTCCTTATATCATTTTTGGGCGGAAGCCGTGTGCAAATTGGTGGCCCTACAGGTGCTTTCATTGTAATTGTGTATGCCATTGTTGAACAGTACGGGATCGACGGCTTGATTATTTCAACTATAATGGCCGGGCTTTTCATGATTGCATTTGGGATACTTAAACTTGGAGTATTGCTCAAATATATTCCACATCCGTTAATTGTAGGTTTTACAAGCGGAATAGCACTGGTTATTTTTTCCACTCAAATTAAAGATGCTCTAGGGCTCGATGTAGGCCGGGTTCCATCGGGTTTTGTTGACAAATGGCGGGTTTATATCGAAAACATTTCAACTTTGAACCCGCTTGCGGTAATTTTTACTTTGTTGACAATATTAATAGTGGTATTCTCGAAAAAACTCACAAAACGTGTTCCAGGCTCTTTTATTGCCATTGTATTACTTACTGTTGCTACACAGCTTTTCAATTTGCCGCTTACTACAATCGAGTCGTTTTTTGACGAAATACCCAATACTTTCAGTTTTGTGATTCCGCATTTTCAATTGGCCGATTTAGGCCAGTATGTGGCTCCGGCTTTAACCATAGCTTTGCTGGGAAGTATTGAATCCCTGCTTTCGGCCGTAGTTTCCGATGGGATGATTAGTGGTAATCACCGATCAAATACTGAACTTATAGCACAGGGAATTGCCAATGTTGTGACGCCTTTTTTTGGAGGAATACCGGCTACCGGTGCAATTGCCCGTACAGCTACCAATGTGAAAAACGGCGGGCGCACTCCCATAGCAGGCATAACACACGCGATAACCTTGCTGTTAATTATGTTGCTGGTCGCAAAGTGGGCAAAGCTTATCCCTATGTCGGTTCTGTCAGGTATATTAATAGTGGTGGCTTACAACATGAGCGAATGGCGCACTTTTGTTTCCATTCTGAAGAACTCTTGGTTCGATATTCTAGTCTTACTCAGTACTTTTTTCCTGACGGTTCTTGTTGATTTAACCGTGGCAATACAAGTAGGTATTGTATTATCGGCATTGCTGTTTATGAAACGCATGGCCGATGTGGGCGAAAAGAATCTGGATGTGGAAGTGGATAGCGATATTATTGAAGATTATTCAGCTTTACCATCAGGCATTTCGATTTATGAAATCAGCGGACCTTTGTTTTTTGCATCAGCCAAGCAGTATGCCGAAATAATAAAATCAATTGGGATTAAGTCGGAAGTATTGATTATTCGTATGCGCCACGTGCCTTTTGTCGATGCCACAGGGCTACAAAACCTGAAATCGTCGATAGTAGCACTCAGAGAGTCGAAAGTGGAAATATTACTCTCAGGTGTAAATGCCGACGTAAAAGCTGACCTTGATAAAGCCGGCATTACAAAGATAATTGGCAACGACAATATTTTTGATTTATTCGACAAAGCGGTTGATAGAGCAAAGCAAAAGGTTTAAAAATTTATCCGATACAAAAGCATAGGGTAAAATGCTTGTTGGTATATGTTTTTAATATTTTAGTATTTGTTGTTGTATTTGCTGAGTAGTTGCCGGGAGGGTGGTGATTGTGGGTTCACGTTTTTTTTACTGCAAAATCCATGCTTCGTCTATGCCTTTAGGCATAAAATGTGGGTAGTAAACCGGTTTCTGCAA
>SKHV01000094.1 GCA_007116765.1 Prolixibacteraceae bacterium
ATCAGGATTAATCGCTCTTGATGAAACAATGTGATTGTTTTGTACATATTTTACTTTGTCGCTCAACCGTAAGTTGTTCATTCTTGTACTCCTTTGCGTATCGCCATTCGGAAATTCAAAAAGCCAGATGTTCAACCTTTTTGACAATTCTCGTTTGGGTTTCACATCCTGAGAAGAGTTCTTTGCAAATTCATCCGGCTTTATATCAGGCTGTAACCATATTATCAATTCATTTTCAACATACTTATTTGAGGATATCTGGGCATTAACAGATTGAACAAACGTTAATAAAATAACAAGGGTAAATATTCTTTTCATGGTTATCTGTTTTAGTTTTTTATAAATACAATAACAGTTTGATTCTGGGAATTAATAAAAAACAATTCATCATTTGAAAGACTGAACTTTACGGTATTGAGCATATTCTCCTGGAACGACCTTCCCCAATCATCTTCCGCTATTCTGGTTGCAATAAAATTTTTGAGGTTAACTATTCTTTCTTCCTTAATTTCAAATTGAACCCCAAATGTATTATAGAAGGTATGACCGATTATAACTCCACTTGTTGTATCGGGTACTGCAATTGAAATATCTGTGTAATTTGCATTCTCAGGAGGAACAACAATACTCTCCAATTCGCCTGAAATAATTTGTTTAGAAAGTCTCCAGGAGCCATTGATAGTTTTTTTTAGGGAAAGATTCTCTTCTTCGCACCCTGTCCCAAGGATAACTACGCAAACCGGCAACAGGAGCAGAATGATTGTAATCGATCTTAATTTTTTTGTTTTCATCTTTTTTCTTTTTTTTATTAGCTATAAACTACAAGTATGATGCTTGTAGTTCTTAAATCATTTTTTCGTATTCAAGGTAATCGGAAGTTACCAGACAAAAGAGCATTTAGAGCGGGTTGTGTTGGGGGTGCCGGAAGAAAAAACTTTGTTGCTGCTGGGTCGTTCTTTGGGTTTGTTTACGATCCATGTTTCATTTTTAATGGTTTTTTAAAAATGCCATTATAGTATTGACGATTGATGCAGCCAAGAGGTTGCGTACCAATCAATTATTCTAGCGTTTTACCACCAGTTTGGCAGTCAAAATTCCTCCCGGTTTTCCATCGGGATTGTAGTTTACCCGCACTATGTAAATGCCTTCTTTCATACCTGCGGTGTGTATTTGCGTGCTTTGACCGCGCAGGCCGCTTTGTTTGCTTCTCAGGACTTGCATTTCCGAGTACACTTCTACATCCCACGGCACAGTTTCGTCGAAGGTTTTTTCGGGCGAAGTGCTTTCGATGGCGAGTATGGTTTCATGAGAGGCCGGGTTGGGCGATAAACTCAAATAAAATTCCGACTCGCGACTTGGCTCTATGCAGATATTGCTAAAAATTTCGTTGCTCCAGCCGCATTCTCCGTTATACTGTAATGATACGGTATAATTACCGGGTAAATCATTTCCATATTCAACCTGCCGGCCAATGGCTTGCACCGGCAATTCAAAAGGATTGGATGAAGAAAACTTCCAGCGGTAGTCAGCATCATTGCCCGACAGGTTTGCTCCGTGAGCATACAGCCAATAAACCTGCCCGGTATTGCCACAAGCCACCGATGGCCCCACACTCCCGGGGTAGTCATTGTTAACCGGGCACAAAAGTATTGTTGGCCATGGTGAGCCTGCCCATACTGTTTGTTTTGGCAATAGAATCTCTCCACAATCCGTTGTTAGAGTAGCTCTAATCCAGCTATCACCGTTACCCAGCGCCGAGAAAGAACATGAAACACTATTTTGCCCTGCGGTAATAGCAAGGTTGGGGCCATGTGTCCATACAATGGAATTTACCGATTGGGGTAAGTTGTTGAGGGTAAAGGTGGCGCCGGAGGAGCAGACGGTGGTGGGGCCGGAGATGGAGGGAGCTCTTGAAGTATTTGTTGTTACTGTACCCGTTCCGCATGGATCAAGCCAGTTGCTTAAACGGGTATCATCAGTGCCTCCACCTGTCCAGGAACGATAAAACTGACCATAATATTTTGTTACCGGTGGACAACCGCTTTGTCCTCCATGCAACTGACCGACAACTCTTTTACTTTGATCAAATAAAGGAGAGCCCGAAGAACCTCCTTCTGTAGTTCCATTGTCAAAACCTACCATCCAATGGGTGTTTGCATGAGAAACTGTTCCATTATACCAATTGATTTGTGAACTATTTGAGTTCAAATTGTTATAGTCAAATGAAATTTTCATTACATCACCGGAAGGATGATGGATCCCTGTTCCATTACCAGGAGTGTCTCCGCTCCTATCCCATCCCAACCAAGAAAACCTTGTGTCTCCGACAGGAGAATTATCCATTTCCATCAATACAAAATCAGTCGTATTCCATGCTGCTCTAAATGTTGCCCCGTTATACGTAACTCCTGTTGTTGCCGTTGTTCCTCCACATAAAGCCATCTTGTACTGAAATTTAAACAGCCAGTTCTCTGCATCAGATATTTCTGTTGAAGATAAATTTCCGTATGGGCGATATCTGTCAACACAATGAAAGGCAGATAGAATATAGGGTTCAAAAGTTTGATCGGCTGTCATCAGTAAAGAGCCGCTACACCATTCCGTTCCATTGGCAAGAAGAACTAAAGCCACAGCATCTGATTCCTCATCCCAATCGGGAAAGCAATTAATATCATTATTGCAGGACAGAGAACTTCCAAGATTCCCATATAATTCGGGGAATATATTTTTATAAGCATGAACAACCCTCCTGATAGTTAGTTGGGATTCTCCTTTTTTCTCTGCTGGCTCAAACAAATAAATTGTAACAGCGTCACCCTTTATTAAGTCAGTTAAAAAGTAACCATTCTTGGTATTATGCATTGATGTAACCGGTCCATACATCACTGTTTCATCAGCATTTACTATGTATAAACTGGCGCTAGCAGGCAAATAAAACCTGTCAAATACAAAATTGAGTGAATAAGCTCCTTCTGATTGAAATTCCATGGACCAAAGTCTGCCACCACCATCTACCTCAGTCCATTCGCCATCAACAAGGGTTACATTAATATCAAAGCCTTTCCCAAACCGAAAAGGAACAGGCAGACCTTTATTTTCTTTATCTTCTGGCAGCAGTTTCTGATAATTATAAGGTGGCAATTTTCTGATTATAGTTGATTTTGAAAGTTCTCTATCTTGTCTAACCTGATTTAATGCATTTCCTTGTGGAAAAAACGTTGTATTTATCTGACTAAATACCAATTGAGAAGTCAATTGAATGACGATAAAAAGTATATTTCTTTTCAAATTACAATACATTAGGATAAAAGGATAAATGATTAGCAATCTGGACAATTTTCATATAATTCGATAATTTCTATTAAAGAGGCAGGCAAACCACCTATATCGCAAAAATCTCCATCGAGGATCTCAACCTCCTTATAATCAAAATAAATAATATCACCTTCGTTATATTCTCCGACTAAAAAATCTCCAGTTAAAACGCAGTTTTCATAACTCTTAACCGGGTTTGAAAAGTTATTGCTCCATTTTTCCCCAACCTTATGTGTTGCATTTAGAAACTGAATTACAGTTCCTCCACATGTTATTGCTAAAATCTGCCCTTTTGAATATTCAGATTTCCCTTCTTTTTCACAGCCGGCTCCCATTAAACTGATGAGAAGGAGGAATGCACTAAATTTTAAAATTGTAGTTTTCATTTTTATATGTTTTTGATTTTACAACTTTTTTTCAGCAAGAGCATCAACCAGATATATTTGTCCCTTATCTGATTTTTGCTATGCTTATGCCGGACAATGAACTTGTGTAAAGCTCACTATCGCTGCTATAGAGAACAATAGTACAGCTACTATAAAGTATTTCATTTTCATAAATGTTGCATTTATTTGCTTAGTACTTTGTTGCTGATTTTATAATTACCTGCTTTGCATTATTAAAATCTGAATGATTAATTTCGTGCGTACACACGTTATATATCTTCTCACTTTCTTTAGAAATGGAGTATGAAACCACAACCCCATAATTATAGCGAAGCGTATCAGGAAAATAGGCTGTACCCCAATAGTTTTGAAAGTATAAAGTAGGAATTCTATAGAGGGTATCGGCATTTAACACAACAGTTGAAGGCATTTGAAAAGTTTGATCTGACAAGTTGTAGGTTACCAATGTGTCCCTTAAATCTTTTGATACTATAACGTACCCTATTCTGTAGTGGTGGTTAATGGTACAGGGGGCGTAACCCACAATGTACCCAGTGGTATATTTAGCAGATTGTTCATCCTTCTCACAGCCAAAAGCCGTAAATAAAACAACTCCACAAAGGAATCCAAAT
>SKHV01000086.1 GCA_007116765.1 Prolixibacteraceae bacterium
ATAGGGCAAAATAGAGCATTTTTTATTAGGCCGTTTTGCTTGTTTTTAGTATATTTACAAGCGTAAAAACAAGGTAGTAAATGACCAGGGAAGAAGAACTTTTTGTACAACAATTATTAGAGCAAAGGGATGCATTATATCGCGAAACCTCCAAGCTAAAGAGCCAATTGTCCGGCTTCGATGATTTTGCTACAGAAAGGACTTTATTCGAAGAAAAACTACAGAAAAGAGATCAAATCATCAGCCAGCAAGAACAGCGGATTAAAATCTTGCTGAGAAAGATATGGGGAAAATCCAGCGAACGTTATATCAAGGAGGACCCACAGCAACGCAAGTTAGATTTTGATGGATTGGAGCTACTGGAAGAAGAAAAAGCCTTGGCCGTAAGTGCCAAGGAAGAAATAGAGCAGTACAAAACAAAGAAGCCTGTCGAAAAACCAAAGAAAAAAGCAGTTCGCAAGCCACTTCCCGAAAGCCTTCCACGGGAGGAATGCCATATTTACCCCGAGGACATTGATTTTGAAACCAGCGCAGAGCTGGCACCTGAGGTGTCAGAGGTGCTGGAACGCGACCCTGCCCGCTGGTATGTTCGTCGATATATCCGTCACAAGTACGTTGTAAAGACTGAAGATGCTTCAGGGGATGTAACCGGGGAGACCCAAAATGAAACAACATCACAGGGCCAAACCGTTGTAACTGCACCAATGCCACAACTACCAATTCCAAAGAGCTATGCAGGAGCGACAGTGCTGGCCGATATGATTATCGACAAATATGTGAACCACCTTCCTTTCCACCGGCAGGTAAAAATGTTTAAACAACAGGGCATCTCATTACCGGCATCAACAGTTAGCGGGTGGTTTTTTGAAGTGGCCAATTTAATGCGGCCTGCCTGGCATCGATTAATTGAGCTGGTACTGGAGAGCGATTACATCCAGAGTGACGAGACCACCATCCCGATTGTCAACAACGAAAAACACAAAACAGTCAAAGGGTACCTGTGGATGATACGAGCGGTGATGCCCGGACTGGTTTTCTTTTATTACGACCAGGGTTCCCGGGCACAGAAAGTTACATTAAAGCTTTTTAAAGATTATCAGGGAGCATTGCAAAGTGATGGCTATGCCGTGTATGATATTTATGAAAACAAGAAGGGTGTCTTGCCTTTGGGCTGTTGGGCGCATGCACGCAGGAAATTTGAAGAGGCCTTGTCGGAAGATAAAGCCCGTGCGGAATATGCACTAGAACAAATAGCTCTTTTGTACGATGTGGAACGACAGGCCGATCAGGAAAACCTAAACTACGAGCAACGTGCCGACTTACGCGCTCGCTTGTCGTACCCTATTATGGTTGCTTTTGAAAAGTGGCTGGTAAAGGAAATACCAATGGTGCTGCCCAAAGGACGGATCGGAAGAGCCATGCGTTACACCTACAAGATTTATAACAAACTGACACGTTATCACCTTGACGGAAGATACCGCATGGACAATAATCTTGCGGAGAATGAAATCCGACCCATTGCCGTGGGACGTAAAAACTGGTTGTTCTGCAAAAATCACGATTCAGCCGAAAATGCAGCAATCGTTTATTCGCTTATGGGATGCTGCAAATCTGCCGGTGTCAACTTCAGGGAATGGTTGGTTTACTTTCTGGGAAACGTGCACCACTACGACAATGACTACAGCAAAGATTTGGCAGAATTACTCCCGCATAATTTTGTTTCAAAAGAAACCGAAGCAATCAACGAACTCTAAACCCACTCTCAAAGTCCTATGAATGTTTTTAGAGAAGCTCTGAAAATAATCCTGAAATCTAAAAAATCAATACGGGGTTTACCGAATGCTTACTAATATAGTTTGGAATTCTCGTTTTCAACAATGTTAGTTCTACTCAAACTCTTATACAATAAATTTGATTTGCATAATTGTGGAGCAAGTAATTGCTGCAAAATTGTAATCGATTGATACAAGTATATACGCATTAAAATCAAAAGCATAAATGCTTACTGAGCATAAAAAAACCGATTTAAGCAAAGCTTAAATCGGATTTTCGATTTCAAATATTTATAACCTATTCAAAATAATTAATGTACCAATTTTGTTCGTCCATTAATAAACTTCGAATGTGTTCTCTCATTCCGGCAGGATACTTAGCAGATACACGATCGGCTAAATAAGCTGGATCTCCTCTACGTTTAGCAACACGCATTAAATCATAAAAGCGTTCACCTTCGTAAGCTAACTCGCGAGCACGTTCTTCCATTAACTCATTTTCTAACTTAAGCTGTTTGCCACGCAAATTATTTTGCAAACTATAGTAATGTGAAAACTCGTTGGTAAAAGGATCGAAAACGTGAACATCATCTTGAATTGTAAAACCTGGAAGGCCTACCCTCCCGCGAACTCCCAATTGGTCGCGATTATTAGATGTATTATAGTAGCTGCCATTGTTAACAATATTGAGTGCATTCTGATAATAACTTCTTGGAGAGTTTGTACTCTCATCAAAAAATCGCCAATAAATGTAAATTTCGGCAAGGTACAAATTTACTCCTCCTGCGCGATAAATGATGTAGTTTGCATCGCTTTCAAAAACGCCTTTGTCAATTGTATATTTGTAAACAATGGTATCAACGCCTTGCATCATGCTTTCAACAGAACGAGGTTCTTCAAGTCGTTTGTACTCAAGCATTGTAAAAATATCGGGGACTTCCATGTTTTGATTTACATATACATACGATATACCAAATCCACGGTAATAATCGCTGGGAGTTCCGGGATTAATGGTACGTGTACTATCCGGTGGGTTTGTTCTTCGATTGTATTGTGCCCCCCTCCACTGAGTTTCGAAATAATGAACACTGGCTGAAGTAGGTTTTAACATATAATCATTGCCTCCATAAGGTAGGAACAAGCGTTGCAAACTATGTTGTTGTTGGTTTTGCTTGTTAAATTCAAGTGTTAAAATGTGCTCGCGTCGATCAATGTTTTTGAATATCTCCATCCATTGTTCTTCTGCAAATGCATCAGTAAGCTGATAGCGTAAATCATCTCCTCTTATATCTCTCCTTAATAAAGTCTCAAAATATTGTGCACTTTTAGCCAAATCCCCTAAAGTGAGATACATATGACCTAATAAAGTTTCATAACTCCATTGACTCCAGATGGTTACTTCCCATGAATTGTCTTCGTTATCCATGTAGTGATTTACACCTACCGCTTTCACTTTAGTCTCAAGTTCGTGTGCAAAATGACGAATGGTTCTATCTACATCGAAATAATTTCTTTCTAATACAACTTCTTGATTTCGAATGGTATCATTACTATAACCATCAAGACCATATATTATTAAAATACTATCAGTATAAGCAGTTGGAGATTCAAGAAATTCATTAATTGATTCAACGGTAGAAAATCTTTGGTCGATAAAGGGAACTTCACCATAAATACGTGCAGCATTGAAATAAGCCCAGGCACGCATGGTAAGCGCTTCGCCATAAAGCCTGTCGTAATTATTAATCGGAGCATCCATATCAGTAACGCTAGGATGCTTATGTTCCAGAATAGAAATCATTCGATTAGTAGCCGCTATCAGTTTAAAGAAATTCTGAGGTGAAGCATATTTGTTTCCACGTGAGACATTGAAATTATAAATCTCCATTAAATCCTGATCTGCGTTCTCGGTAACAGTTAACAGGTCTCCCCTTAACTCACCAAGCACTAATATTTGTTCTACCAAATCTTGCTGCAAGGAGTACATGCCCATTGCTGCAGCACGATACTCATACCAATCAGAATAGAGCTGCTCTTCGGTGATATCGATTCCCTGATCGGGATTAAAAAAATCAACACACGATGTGAGATATCCTGTTGTGAGTATAAACAGGATAAATATTTTAATTGAATTTATTAGCTTTCTCATAATAGTGTAGTGATATAATTTTATAAACCTATTTTAATTCCAATCATAAATTGACGGGGAGTAGGCATTTGCCCATAATCAACACCCCTGTCGAGAATACTGTATGAATATGCAAACTCAGGATCGTATCCCAAGTACCGTGTAAGTGTAATAATGTTTGAAGCTGATACATAAAACTCTGCATTTTCAAAAACCAAAAATTTATGAGGTATATTGTAGCTCAATGAAAGATTTTGCAGTCGCAAGTAGGATGCATCTTCAACCCAACGCGTTGAGAAATCAGAGTTACCTATGGGGTCGTTCCATAATGCACGCGGCACATCCGTTTGTTGTCCTTCGTACTGCCAGCGGTTTAGTACCTTAGTACTTTGGTTTTCGAATCCTGTCATTGATTCGTTTTTATAGCGTACATAATTGAATGCATCGGCACCTACCACTGCATTAACCATAGCTGTTAAACTCCACCTTTTATAAGTAAAAGTATTTATGAAACCGCCAATAAAATCGGGCATTGGTGAACCTATGGCAACTTTATCGTATTGGTTTATAACTCCGTCAGGTTCTCCGTTTGGTCCTGAAATATCTTCATATATAACATCGCCTGCTCGATAAGCTGCACCTCGACTGTTTACCAGGCCTGCTTCGGCTGCTTGTTCGCTTGTACTATACACACCATTATATACATATCCATAAAAGCTATTCGCAGGAGATCCTACCATGTTTACTAATTCGTAGCTTCCCATATCAATAATCATTTTGTAATTATCAATAGAAGTTACAACGTTATTTACCTGCGAAAAAGTAGTTTCAATATCCCATTTAAATGAAGGTGTATTTATTATACGAGCAAAGGCATAAGCATCCCATCCTGTATTTTCCATTGTTCCTGTATTTACAGGGCGATATTGAAAGCCAAAGTATGAATCAAGTGGCTCATAAACAAGCATATTACTGGTCGTGCTTTTGAATGCATCAAAGTTTACTCGAAAACGGTTGCCAAATAACGATAGATCGATACCTGCATTTAATTGATCAACAAACTCATATGTAAGTTTGTCGTTATGCATGGTACCCGGCACTAAACCTGAAGTACTTCTATAATGTACAACTTCATAATAATTTCTTGCATTTGATTCTCCGATGTCGTCGTTTCCGGTTCGACCAATCGAGGCTCTAAGTTTTAGTTCTTCGAGCCAGTATATGTCGTTCAAAAACGATTCATTAGATACACGCCAGCTCAAACCACCGGAATAAAATACACCAAAAGGATTGTCGAATATTCTGATGGTATTATCGGCATTACGACCTAACCGTGATGAACCATCTAGAGCAACTGTTCCAGTTAGAGCATATTTGTCTTGATAGGTATAGGTAAGCTTTTCGTAAATCGAAAGCCAGTTCCAATCGCGGTTTTGACCGCCAAGTTCGCGAAGGTTGTCTATACCATCCTGCAACATGCGGTAATGATCGTTTTGATGTGAATTTTTAGTGATTCCCCAGTCGTACTGAAATTGATTTGTCATAACATTCATTCCGGTTGTAGAATTCAGGCTATGATCGGCACTAAAGCGCTTATCGTAAATAAGCAATGTGTTATTCGAGAAACCACTATATACATTAGTCGATGCCTTTGAAACGTTATGAGCTTCCTCATTGTAGTAAAGCTCCATTCCACGATTGGGCATGAACATTTGTTCTTTTAAGGTATTGTACAAAATTCCAACATTCGATTTTAATAAAATATTACCTGGTAAATCGGCTTCTAAACCAATTGAAGTAATTATTTGGTAGTTTTTAGTGTTCGCTCCAAAATTATTAATCGTTGCTAAAGGATTACTCACTCCAAATTCATCTACATCGGACAATGCTAATGTTGGATTCTTTTCGGTATCGTACTGATAGGGACTTAAGAGTGGAGACTTTGCCAAACTAGTCATTATTGGGCTGGTTTGAGGTATGCGTGCAGTTTCTTTATGATTTGCATCGCTTGTCAAAAAGGAAACAGAAGCATTCATCCTGAGCCAACGGTAAATGTTTACCATACTTACAAAGCGAATGTTGTAACCATCGTAATTTGTATTCTTTATTATACCATCATTGCTATAATATCCGAACGACAATCCATAACGAGCAATTTCATCACCTCCCTTAACTTTAATATTCAGGTTCGTGAACATGGCATCGTCGAAAATATAAGGTTGCCAGTCGGTATCGTGCTGATAATTGATAAATCGCTCGCTAGTGGGTTCTATAAACAAATTGGGGTAACGATCATAAATTATTTCTTCAGGAACTCGTGATGAAATAATTACTTCATTAGCAAGAGTTTTATGTTGCTGAGCATTGAGCTGTGGTATATTTCGCTGTGGTTTAAGCGATATCCCTGTACGCATATCAATTTCGAAAGAAGTCTCTGTAGCACTGGGGTCAAGGGTTTGAATCATAATCAAACCATTTGATGCTTTGGAACCATATGCAGCTGAGTAAACTGCATCTTTCAAAACAGTAGCACTGGATATATCAAGCGGATTGAGTGACAGCAATGGATTGTAAGAATATCCATCAATAACAGATCCGAAAAGTCCTTTGGGCTCCATTATAACGCCATCTACCACATAAAGGGGTGAGGTATTTGCATTTAGAGAATTAACACCTCGCAAATAAGACACTGAACCTGAGCCGGGTGCGCCTGATTGCTTTACCACTTGCATGCCTGCAACTCTACCTTGCATATAGTTATCGATTGATGGTGTCATTGTATGGTGTATACGTTGTAAATCGAAATGACCGTAAGATGCTGATATATTACGAACATTAACGGTTTGGCTTAACAATACCAATTCATCGTCTCCGCTTGAAATGTCATTTGGAGTGACAACTATACGTAAAGAGGATCGTCCATCGATGAACACTCTTGTTCGTTTGTAAGCTGTAGCCGGTGCAACTATAAGCCATTGATTCTGATCGGAAGCGATAACTGAAAATTCTCCTGCTTCATTTGTAAAAGCGGGCATCTCGCGCGAACCTTCGACACTTACCGATACATTCTGTACCGGTTTGTTTTCAGGCGAAACAATGAGTCCGCTAACTTGATAAGTTTCTTGTGCCTGCGCCGAGAAAACACTTACAATCATTATCGATGCAGCCAGCATAATACGCGATAAGGTTCGGTTAAATCTGTTTTTATTCATTGCTGAACGTATTTGCTTATTTATTTTCATAGTATTGTCTGAGCTGTTACTAAAGTTTTGTCCGTAAACTTGCTCTGTAACACTACCAGTAATGTTTAGAATTTTTTCTTCTATATGAATATGTTGTTTCATCATTTTGCTTAAATAAAACGATACGATTTTATCCCATTAAGGATTACGCCTTAATAGCACTGACAACGAATCAGATTCTGGTAAAAATTCAATATAATCTAAAACTAACTCGTTTGAAGATAAACGTCCCGGCCCATCATACTCGAACCGAATATCTACACTACCGTATTCTTCAATATTATCAACCCAAAAGTCGAACTTATTGTAACGTCCTTGGTTTACGTAGCGCACTCCCGGAACTACACTGGGCATAATACCCCTTCGGGTAACAAATTCATAATAATCGAATGTTTTTACTAACTCGTTATTGATGTATATGTTATAAATACCTCCACGATCCATGTGCGTACGCACCACTGCCAAATAACGACGAGGGAAAAGCGGAATTGATTTCATGGTAAGGTCGAAAGTTCCTTCAAACTCGTTGGCAAAACGCACACGCAGCATGGTGTCGTTTGAGGCTACTCCTCCACTACCAAGAATAATTTCAGGAACGAATACTTCATCTGCCACTAGTGTAACTAAAGAATCTCTCCACCCAAATACATTTTGTCCGCGGCGATAAATAAATCTTTCACCTTCATTGCGAATAGGGCTTTGATACAAGGAGTCGTTAATAACAAAGTCGCGGTAATCGTAAAAGTAACCATTGCTACAGATTGTTCTGTTGCCAGGACGAAAGGGAGGAATGATTCTTTCTCCCAAAATATTTCTTAATGTATCGGATTGAAGCGTGGGAACTTCAAGCATGTTCTCGAATACACCATGCCAAAGCAAGTATGGTATTAAGTGATCATATTGCCATTCAAAAGGGATGTCCTCATGACTGGTATAGCCTGCATCGAGATTAATGGCCATTTGTGTCAAAGCTGCTTCATACTTTTCTTTTTCTGGAAATACTACTGTAGCTGTTTTCAGCCTGAATTCTTCTGATACTTCAAAATACTCTTCTTCAAATAGATTAATTATGGTTATCACTGAGTCGTAAATGGTATTTCCAAAGTCATCGAAACCAATGGGACGACTTAACTCAAGATCGAGTACGATAGAGTCGTGCAAGTCGATGTAACGTTTGAGTGCCGGATTGTTTAAAGTAATGTGTTCGTATAAACTGGGATTGGGTGTGGCTACATCTTCAATCATAAAGTAGCGCCCGTTTTCGTACAATGGACTCGAGAAAGTTACAGGAATGTTGTCGAATAAATATTCGCCATTGCGATTTTCGAATTGAGCGAATTTCAACATGTAGGTTTGTATCTTTCTTACTCCCCGAACATTGTTTGGCTGGATATAATACCTTAAAATATGATAGGCTGCCTCGGCCTCGGTAAATTCATTTTGCTGTTTGAATTGACCGATGGCTTCGTTGTTCGGAACAAAAAGAGTATGTACATCGTTTGAGTCGAAAATTGAATCGAGCGAAAACTGCTCAACCAAAGCTACAAATTCTGATGCATCGCTGTTGCTTTTCAATGCATCCCACACACTCTCACCAACGGTGTCAGGCTTGGTATCGTAATGATTGGCCCAATCTTCTTCGCAAGCGTAAAAACCCAAAATAATGAGTGTGACTAAAATTATATATGCTATTCTGTTCATCTTGAGAAATATTATCATTTTCTATCAAAAATTATTGCATCCCACATAAAATCACCGGGAATTAAAGTGCGTACTGTTACTACATGTTGTTCGTAACTGGTAAAAGTAATGTCGCCAAGTGTACGATTAGCAAAAGGTCTTTCCCAGTTGGTATTGGCTACGGTTAAATCAACCAAGCCTCCAATTTTTACACCATCGAGAAAAACTTCCACCAACGCATTGGTCGAACTTCTTTCGTGAGCTCTTAACCTAACAGTATAGGTTCCCGGAACAATGCGAGGTGTTCGATATGATATTTCAAAATCACCTTGTATGTACAAATAATCTTGATCCCAAGCATTTGATTCTCTTTGATCGGAGGGTAAATCAGAATCCTGTTTGATAAAAAGTATGTCCTGAACACCCGACCACCAAATGTTTTGAAGAAGATTTTGTTCAGAAATTAAATACTCATTAACTTCTTCTCTGTATTGATTAATCAGAGACTCTTCACGAAACTGGAAAGATACATTATCAACAATGGGGCGCCTCCTGCGTTGTAGAATATTGTCGATAAAATGAATGGAACCGCTAAGGGTTTGCACATTTGAGTAATCGTAATAAAAAGTAACATATCTGATGGGATATTCAATACCTTTATTTCTAATAGTATCCTGTGCATTCATAAAAATGTTTTCTTCATTCCTGTCGAAGTCTCCATTTATATTCAATGGTATGTCTCCGTACGATGCATAGTTAGTTCTTCTGTTCTCAAAGTCAGCTAAAAAATGATTTCTCTCCAGTATATGATAACCCACAAAATTATAAAGGGGATTAGTTGGATCTGTATAGTCGGATCTTTCCGGACTTATCATTTGTTTTAAATCGTCTATATTGTTGACATCAAATCGATTGAAAACTGAATCGGCTTCTACAAGTAAGGTTACCGGAATATCGCTCATTTCTTCATAATCAATTACACGATCTAAAACAACATCGTGACCGGTTTCCTTAACGGCTTGTGCAAATATTGAATAGTTTGGATTAGCTTCCAACCAATCCATAGTGGATAGCGTAATAGGTATCAATGAACGTGAAATGATGTGGATATATCCATTGTTTACTTCAATATTACCCTCTATTAGAGGTGCATCGTTATTAATTTTATAAAAAGATGTATCTGCTCCTACCTCAAAGCCAATGGTAATGTACTGTTTCAACAGGTTTCTTTCCGGCAAAGCGCCAAATGGAAAGTCATTGGTTATTATTCCTCTGTTTATCACGTGATAACGAGCCAAGGCGGCCACATATTCTTTATCGTTCAACAAATCCTGAAAAGTTGAATAGTTATTGTTCTCATCAACAAACTCTTTCATCGCATCGTTTGTTGGTAAAAACAAGGTATAATCATTACCATTAGGATTATAGGCCTGCATCGTTCGATCGAGATTACCTGCCTGAAGCACTTCCATGAACATGGAGAAATCTTCTTCGTTTTCGGCTATATAATCATAAATGCTTTCTCTCACCAAATCTTTAAAACCAGGATCAGGATGATCTGTTTCATCGCATGAAAACATGATTAAAGAACCCAGAACAATGGTGAATAATATTGCTAATTTTTTCATCGTCTTATCGGTTGTAATATGGGTTTTGTTCCAAATTTAAATTTCTCTCCAGTTCATTTTTATAAACCGGCATATACCATCCCAATGGGTTGGTCAATTTAGAGGCAAGTATTCGTTTTTGAGTTGAAGGTACATTTTGAATAATAATTTCTACCAGTTTATCACGACGCGCATAATCATTCCTACGACCCATACGAACCAAATCGAACCAGCGTTTTCCTTCATAGGCCAATTCTAAGGCTCGCTCATTCATAATTGCATCTTCAAAAACAATTGGAGTTTGTGATGGGTTAATAGCAGGTGCTCCGGCACGATCTCGAATCAAATTAATATACTGCAATGCTTCATTGTATCTACCCAATTGGGATAAAGCTTCAGCTTTCATTAATAGTACATCCGCATATCTATAAACTATCCAGTTTGCACTTGCTTCAAGATTGCCTGATCTAACAGTACTTCCATCGGGTACCAAACCTACATACTTCCAAATGCTGTAATTATCTTCACCTCTACGGCTGATAGTAACTCTTTCGCCTCTGAATCGCTGTTCAGTAGTATAAAATGATGACAACATTTGCATGGCGCTATTGCTTACTGCAAAGTAACTATTAGCAGTATGATCAGTCAAACCATACACTTTGTTACGTTGTTCTAATCTGTCGTCAATATGAAATTCAAAAATACTTTCTAGAGAGCTTCCAGGATAAAACATCTCAAACCATCTACCGCTTGGCATTAGCTCTATATTATCCCTATCTTCTATAATTTGAACATGCTGGACTACTGCCTCATAGTCGAAACGCCACAGTGCAATATCAGCCAAAAGAGCCTCACATGACTCGCGAGACGCACGTGATTTGGTTTCAATTACTGATAAATAATTACTGGCTAAATATAATCGTGCTTCTAATAAATCCTGAGTTATATGATCCAGAACCTCATCGTCAGGTGATTTTGGCAAATATACATTTACATTGTCAGATTCGGTTGGTTCAAGCACCAAAGGAACATCGCCCCAAATGCGTACCAGATAAAAATAAGCTAAGGAGCGAAGGAAATAAGCTTCGGACATAAAACCTCTTAGTTGAAAATCGGTAAATGTAGGATCATCAACGTCAGGTGCATTCTTTATTACCTCGTTGGCGTAATTTATTACTTTGTAAAAATTTTCCCAGTTGGCCAGCCAGTTGTCAGGATAAATATTTCCGTTCATTAAGTCAAGGTTGGCTCCTCCCTGATTAACTCCGCGAACCATATCGGCCCGAAGTTCGCCATGAATGAACATCATGTCATCAAGTCCCGAAAAAGTACTATATGCTGCCATCAAAACAGCTTCAACATCTTCTTTCGATTGCCAAAATTCTTCACGAATAAGTCCGCTGGGAGGCCGGAGTTCAAGCCAATCGTTGCATCCGGTTTGAAACAAAATAACCGCTGCGATGAGTATATATTTGAAACTTTTTTTCATTATATATTGTTTTATCATTTTGCTATACCTGTGCTATTTTAGAAAAATACAGAAATACTGAATGTGTACATTCTGGACGGAGGAGTACGAGCATTATCTACACCAATCCAAAATGGATCACTGGCATCCTGGCCAACCTCAGGGTCTTGTCCTGAGTAATTTGTCAGCGTAAATAAACGTCGTCCACTTAAGGCAAAATTCATCCTGTCAACATGTAATTTCTCACATAGCGACTTTGGAAGTCTATAACCTATTTTTACATTGCTTAAACGTAAGAAGTCTCCACGTTCCACATAACGGTCGGAACCCAAGTTATTAGCCGGGTGATTCTCGTATGCACGGGGTAAAATATTCGGATCGTTTTGTCCGTCAACCCTCCAACGATTTAATACAGCCATACTTTGGTTGTTCCTGTCATTCATACCTTCGGTATTGATGGCCACCTGGTTAATGATATCAAAACCAACACGGTAGTGGAATCCCAATGAAGCGTCAAAATCTTTGTACCTGAAATTGGTACCAAAACCACCCATGTATCTTGGGTTAGAATCTCCAATGTAAACTACGTCGTTGAGATCGATTCTTCCATCGTTGTTTTGATCTTTATAAATTGCATCTCCTCCTTTAAATTCATAAGTACCCATGTAGGTCATTGGCAGAATTTTTCCATCGGCATCGCGAATGGGTTCATCATTTTGATCACGGGCAATGGCATCGGCATCTGAAGGATAAACTCCCAGATATTCAAATCCGAAGAATGATCCAATAGGATCCCCTTCTACTACACGTCGTGGGTATTGTCCGTTAGAAATCGACACTGAACGCTCGGTGTTAAAATTCTCAGGTAACTTAGTAAAGCTGTTTACGTTATGCGATGTATTGAAATAGAATGAAAGAATCACATCACGGGTACGAATGGCATGCCCATTGAGCATTACCTCCCAGCCATAGTTATGCATTTCGCCACCATTAAAGAAGCGTAATTGGTTATAACCCGATGAATATGGAATATCGTAATTAGAAAATAATATGTCGTAAGTTTTCTTGGTATAAAAGTCAGTCTCAACATATAACCTGTCGTTAAACAAATTGACGTTCAATCCGGCGTTATATGTTTCTACACTCTCCCAACGCAAATTATCAAGCTGTATGCGTGTGGGCATAACCGAAGTATTTTGAACGTAGAAAGATGAAGACTCATAAAGTGCAAATCGTGCATATGCGTCCCATGGCTGACGTCCAGAGGTACCCCAACTGAATCTCATGCGGCTATCTCCCAGCCAATCAAGATGAGCCAGAAAAGGTTCGCTTGAAAAACGCCATCCAGCCGAAATACCCTGGAAGAGACCCCATCGATTATTTTGACCAAAGCCGGAAAAAGCATCGGCACGGGCTACATACTGTAACATGTAACGATCGAGATATTTATAATTCAGGCTCATCACAGCACCTAATTCTCGGGTTTCACCGGATCCTGTTCCAATCCAGTTAATTTGTGCATTTGTAGCCGGATCCTGAAGACTAACCGAAGGTGTACGGTTCGACTGAAGGTTCATCCATTCATTACTTGAATTATTGGTAATCCAGGTAGCTGTTCCTGAAATGTCATGTATATCAACATCGGTGGGTGCATTGAATATAAATTGAGATTCTGTTCTAATGGATGAGTTGATATTGTTTGATTCCTCGGCCATGTTTACTCGCCAGCTCAACCAGTCAACACCCAGAGCATTGTAAGGTATAAATATATTAGATTTTTCGCCGCGATATTGGAAAGAAACAGTTTGGCGAAAGCGCAACCAGTCTAGTATGGTATATCGCAAAGAAAATGTGTTTTCCAAACTATTATCTTTACGGTTGTTTTTACCTAGCTCGGCTACAGCTACCGGGTTGAAATAGTCATCTCCACTTCCCTGATAGTTATTAATAGGGTTGAAGTATTCTCCGGTAGGATTACCAAATTCGTCGTATTCCCAAATACTCATATTAGGGGCTTTCATATAGGCCATTTGCCTAATGTTACGCCCTATGCTCACGTTTCTATCTACATCATTTGTTATATAATTGAAATTAATTGAGAACATGAGACGCTGAGACAAGATATAATCGAGATTAATACGGGTAGAAAAACGTTGTGAGTTAGTATTGATAGTAGTACCCCCTTCGTCAACCCAGCTAAATGAAGCTGAATAGCGTGTTCTTTCACCACCGCCTGAAAGAGCAAAGTAATGATCGTGAGTTGTTCCGTCTTGAGTAATCGCTCCAAGCCAATCGGTATTTGCCGAATAATTATAAAAATCATTAAAGTCTCGGTCAAAAGCAATTTCGCGCGGGAGTACAAAATTACCGCGGGCATTGTGCATTTGCTCAATTTGCAGGGTAATATAATCGTCTCCATTCAACATGGGTATGGGATCAGGTTGCACATTCAAACTATACTTATATTGATATTCGAACTGTACTTTTCCCATTTGTCCTGAACGGGTTTCAATCAAAAGAACACCGTCGGCACCGCTTGAACCATAAATGGCTGTAGCGCCTGCATCTTTTAATACTTCGATAGATTTAATATCCTGAAGAGCCACATTAATCATGTTACTGATGTCTTCGGCGTCGGCTGAGCTTAACTCAAAATCAGAAGATACTCGCTGCTGAGGAATACCGTCGATAACAATCAATGGACGACTATTACCCACAGAGCTTAAGCCCCTGATAACAATTTGAGAACCGGATCCCGGGTCTCCTGAGGCACTCACAATATCGAGTCCTGAAATTCTTCCTTGTAGCGCATCAGCGGCCGATGTTATACCCACTTCCTGCATTTCTACCAATTCAATACGAACCGAAGAAGATGCCCTGTCTCGCTCTTCTACATTAGTAAGTCCTGTGGAGCGTTGCCGCTGTGCAGTTACTGTAACTCCTTCAAGTTCTACATCGGTCGATACGAGCTGAATGTTCATTGGTTGATCAAACTGAGGCTCGATTTCAAGAGGTTGGTAACCGATAACACTCACTCGCAACATGTGTTCACTGTTTCTCATACTGTGAACAAAGTCTCCGTTCACATCGGTAGCTGTTCCACCAATAATACGTCCTTCGTTATCAATTTCTGCAACTGTACCTCCGATAACAGGATCGCCACCGTTTCTGTCGACTACCCTTCCTCTGATAATTTGACTCCCCTGAGCCATGACATCGACAAAACAGAAAA
>SKHV01000157.1 GCA_007116765.1 Prolixibacteraceae bacterium
AGCTCAATTTAAAAATAACAAAGCAGTCAATTGTAAAATACAGTAAAATGTTATTTGTGATTGAAAAATTGATAGAGAGAACGTAATTTTTGGAAGTTTTTGATAAATATAATATTCACTAAAAAAATTGTGTTCAAATAATACTGATTCATTGTTTTTATACAAGGTGTTGGCAAAATCAGCTAGAGAGTAGTATTGTTTCATAGGTCTGGGCGGAGTTTCGGAAAGCGAAAAAATATAAACTTCACCATATTGTGGCATTTTTCCTTCACGATTACACCGTCCAGCTGACTGAATAATCGATTCTAATGGCGCGATTTCTCTAAAAACGCAGGGAAAGTCAAAATCAACTCCTGCTTCTATTAACTGGGTTGATGCAACTAGAATCTTCTCTTGTTTGCTCAGACTTTTTCGAATGTTTTCAATTGTTCGCTTTCTATGTGCAGGGTACATACTTGTTGAAAGGTGATATACCTTAAAATCAGAAAACTCACATATTTCTTGATAAAATAACAATGCTTGCTTTTTTGTGTTGAATATTGTTAATGTAGAAACATCCTTTTCAAAGACCTTTTTAACCAATTCCTGTATTTCTACTGGTTTGTATTGATTCACCGGATAATAAAAAACCCTTTTGGTTGCTTCAAAAATATCTTTGGGGTTTTCTACTAAACCAGTAATGTTTTCGAGGCCTTTGAATTTCTCTGTTTTCTCAAATGCCGGTTGGGTGGCTGTGCAAAATAAAAATGACGTGCCCATAATCTTATTTACATCGCCTAACATGGATAAGGTAGGTAATACTAATTCTTTAGGCAAGGTTTGAACCTCATCGAATATAACAGCTGATTGAGCAATATTATGTACTTTTCGACATCGAGAAGGTTTGTTGGAAAATAACGACTCGAAAAACTGAACTGTTGTAGTTACAACAATCGGAAAATCCCAGTTTTCAGTTGCAAGCCTCTTAACATATGCCTCATTAGAAATATTTTCACTGTATATATCTTTGTCAACCTCGTCATTTTCGTTAAAATTCGAGTGATGTTCCAGCACCCATTCATCCCCGAAAATATGCTTTAATTCTTTGGCTGTTTGGTCAATAATGCTGATAAATGGAAGGACAATGATTATCCTTTTCAGTTTATTCTTATCGGCGTGTTTAATTGCCCAACTAACAGATGCGAGGGTTTTGCCCATGCCCGTTGGCAATGTCATCGAAAAAAAACCGGTTGGCAGATCTGCTTTTGAAATGGCATACTCCCTAACATTGTTACGCAATCTATTTAAATTTCCTATCTTGCTTTTTCCTGAAATATATTCTTCAACTTTCTTGGTTAAAAAAACCGGATCAAATACAGGAGCTATTCTGAATAGTGTTTTGCCACTATCAAAATGTTGTTCAGTATCCAGCCAATCGGCGTCAGTAAGCGAACTAAATAAATATCTTATCAGCAATTCTCTTTCTTTAGCAGGTAATTGCATGGTCATACTTTCCAATTTACTTTCATCAAATTGCAAGTCCTGATAGAAAAGCTTTTTAATTAAATCAAAATCAGGATTATCAGTTTCTAAAAACTCAATGCAATCATCCTTTAAATCAGCCTTATCAGGCAAGCCCTTGTGGTGTCCATCAATTACAAAAGCAGCTTCATATTGCTTGTAGTACAATGCAAGGGCTGCGCCCCAACTAGCATGTGGCACACTCCCTCTTCGTCCACCTTTTAGTAAGTATTCTTGAAATCTTGGTTGATATTTCCCTAAATCATGTAATAATCCTGCAACCTTGAATATGTCCTGATATTCTTCAATATTTGAAAACTTCACCATTAAATTGGCTACTTCTGTCAAATGCTCATGTAAGACATGTTCATAGCCCTTGTCGTTTTTTGAGTGTGCTATGTATCTTGCCATATTCTTTGTGAATTAGAAGATGAATACTTCCCCAAATCGTGCCACAATCCTAACAATTTGCCCCATTCGGCATTGTTGAATGTTGCTGAAAATTGAGATGCAAGGTGTGCCGTTACTGCAAGATGTTCGGATAAACTTTGCGTTTCATAGCTTTGCCCATCGGGGGTCTTGATGTGTGCAATCATAATCGGGTAGATATTTTGACTTTAAATATACATAATTTTTACTAATAACCCATATCAAAAAAAAAATCTAAAATGTGTTTATAATCATTTACCATTACCTGTCATACATTTCATCTTTTCGTCAAAAAATCACACTTATACATTCTACAATTAATTTTCATACCTTTACAGCATAATTTTAAAACTTAAAGAATTTAATGAGATTTGAAGAATTTGATTTACACGACGATATATTAGAAGCTATCTCGTATATGGGCTTTGAAAAGGCCTCTCCCATTCAAGAAAAAGCAATCCCGCTAATTTTAAAAAATAAAGATTTACTGGCATTTGCTCAAACAGGCACCGGTAAAACAGCCGCTTTTATTCTACCTATTTTAGATAAAATTTGTTCCACAAAAAATGAAGGGAAGATAAATACAATTGTGATTGTTCCTACTCGTGAGCTTGCCATTCAAATTGACCAGCAAATTCAAGGTTTTTCGTATTTTCTACCGGTTAATTCTATTGCGCTTTACGGTGGTGGCGATGGTAACGGTTGGGTTCGCGAACGCAGTGCTCTTGAAAAAGGTACCGACATTATTGTAGCTACCCCTGGGAAGTTGATTTCGCACCTGAACAGTGGAAAATTAAAAATGGACGATTTGCAGCACCTTGTACTCGACGAGGCTGACCGCATGCTCGATATGGGATTTTACGAAGACATTCAGCGCATAGTATCGTACTTACCAAAAAAGAGGCAAACGCTCCTTTTTAGTGCAACCATGCCCCCAAATATTAAAAAGCTTTCAAAATCGATATTGGACAAGCCCGAAGAGATTGCCATAGAGCTTTCGAAACCTGCCGAAGGGGTATTGCAAGCCGTTTATCTTGTGCACGAGAATCAAAAAAGTCCGTTGATAAAATACCTTATCGACAATAACACCGACTACAAAAGCATATTGATATTTACATCCACTAAATTGAAAGTCGGGCAGGTAGTACGCAGCCTTAAAAACAATAATTATAAGGTAGAAGGAATTTCATCGGATTTGGAACAAAAGCAGCGTGAAGAAGTGCTTTCGAGCTTCAGAGCCAGAAACACCCGGGTATTAGTAGCAACCGATGTATTAAGCCGTGGTATAGACATAAAAGACATTAGTCTGATTGTGAATTATGATGTACCGGGCGATGCCGAAGATTACGTACACCGTGTGGGGCGTACAGCCCGTGCCGAATCGGAAGGAGTTGCACTAACACTGGTAAACGAACCCGAACTCTATAAATTGAAAAAGATTGAATCGCTTATTGGAAGTGAAATAATGAGAATTCCTTTACCTGCTTCGGTTGGAGAACAAGCCGATTTTAAAAATCAGCATGAACAAAAACCGCGTACGTTCAGAAAATCAAAGGGACAATCGAAAAATTTCAGAAAGAAAAACAAATAGAACAATGTTTTATATTTAGTTTCCTGCAACAATTCACTTTAATAAACGTTCATAATCTTATATTCAAAATGTTAGTCACATTAAGAATATTTCATGAAATGGTTTAATATTAGAGTAATGTTTCATAAATTGCAGAAAAACTAAGATACAGCAGCATGAACACCCTAATTTTAATTGGCACGATTGCCATTTCGTTAATTTTTTCCCTAGCAGGGATTGCAAAAATATACAAATCGTTTGGACCCGAAGAAGAAAAAACAGTGTGGACTCCCGGAAAAACAGTGCTATTTGCCCGCTTAATTGCCACCGCTGAAATTTTTGCAGCTATTCTCTTTATTGTACCATTCTACTTTAATTTCATGCCATTTTTATCTCATATAGGAGCGCTTATGATGGTGGTTTTAATTATGGGTGCACCTATAAGCCACATAAAAATGGGCGAAAACAATGAAGCGGCAATCACTACATTATTACTCATTTTGGTGGTTTTGGTTACTTTTTTAAGAATTTTCGGCTAAAAAAACTATTGTTTGATAAACCGGATAGATATTACTGGTCATTTGTATTAGTATCTCCCCAAGCATAAAGTGTGAATGAGAAAGTACTTCCTTCGCCTAATTCGCTCTTAACACTGAGACTGCCTCCTTGCTTTTCAACAAACTCTTTAACAAGCATAAGACCTAAGCCTGTTCCTTTTTCGTTATTGGTACCGGCAGTTGTTGTGTGCTTGCCCTTTTCAAAAAGAAGAGATAAACTTTCGTTGGAAATACCTATACCGTTATCGATAATGCTTACAG
>SKHV01000244.1 GCA_007116765.1 Prolixibacteraceae bacterium
ATAACAAAATTGATTCCATAATGTTGGGAATGTTCGTGCACAAGCGTGTTGGATATTGTTCTTTTCATCCATCAGTATACATCCGGCAGCACCATAATTGTTTTTTTCTAAAAGACTGAACAATCCTTGAATCGCCTTTGTCTTGAGAATGGTGTCTGGATTGAGAAAAAAGAGGTATTTACCCGTTGCATTCTGTGCAGCGATATTGTTGGCGCTGGCAAAACCGAGATTTTTGCTGCTCTGAATGAAATTTACAGTTGGGAATTGTTTCTCTGCCACATCTGCTATACCGTCATAAGAAGCATTGTCAATGATTATAATTTCATACCTGTCTGTGTTCTCAAGTTTGAAAATGCTTTTCAGACAATCAATAATATATTGTTTTGAATTCCAATTAACAATTATAATTGTAACATCTTTCATGGTCAACCCCATATATTTGGATATGTGATGCGAGCATTATCTGACATAACATGGAATAAATTGGTAAGTATAAAAAATTTAGAACAATTTCTCTGGAATTCAGCTCAAAATTACCCATGGTTAGTTCCAGATGCTCTCTCTGCCTAAAAGCTTATTCATTTGCTGCGTACGCATATACTTTACAACAACCCGATCTTCAACCTTTGGTGTTCTATTTATATAGCCACTTATATAACCCGCAAACATTGACATCGATGCAATGACAAAAGGTGTTCGAGTTAATCTTTTAACACATGAGGCTGCCATGAAAATTGGGTGGTAACCAGTGATATAGTTAGCCCTACCATTTTTATAAAAATCCTTCAATATTCCATCAGCTCCTCCTGTTGTTCTATGCTGCACTAATTTGATCGACTTGAAACTCCCAGTCTTCCATCCAAGCATATTAGCCTTTACCTCATCAAGTGTGTCCCAGCCAGTATATTTTATAAGTCCTCCTATTTCCTTCCAGCAATCCCTTTTGTATATTTTAGTGGCGCCCCGTACATGAAATGATGGCTGCTTTTCAAGAATTTGCCTGTTATTTCTGACATTGTAAATAACCCCTCCACCAATCCCAAGTTTAGGAATTTCATAAAACTGCTTAAAACAATTTTCAAAGTAATCATTATCAAACGAAAGATCGCTGTCAAGTTTTACCAGGTAACCAAAATCGAAATTTATTTTCGAATAGCCATCATAAAATGCTTCCATAACGCCACTTCCGTTTTTTCTGAAACCACGGTTCTGCCTGTGGACTGGGGAAATCCAATCAAAGTCCTTTGCATATGAGTCAATGATTTCTCCTGTTTTATCAGTTGAACCGTCATTAACAATTATCCACTGGAGCGGAGTAATGGTTTGCGAAATAACTGAATGGATGGTTTTCTCTATGTATTTCTCTTCATCGCGGGCAGGTGTTATAATAATAAATCTTGGATCAACTACTTGTGGGAACGACTGGTTCTTATTCTCTTCTTTGCTGGAAGGCGTAACCATTTGTGGGTTAGCTACGTGTTGAAGCGACAGTTTTTTGGTACTCATCCCAGAGATCTCCTTCTGTTAGATTTATATAAATGTATGGTAACTATGTGTATATTCCTGTAGCAGTTTAAAATCCCAATAAACTCACTTAAATCTATGACCAAAGCTTGTGCTGGATGCTCAATCACTGAACCGGTTTGACAGCTTAGGTTCAATTCCCGGATCAACCGGAGCGTAGCTCCGGAAATTTTTTTTCGGGCCTTTCAATATCTTATTAACATATTGAAAATTGTACAGCCAATCGTATGCACCTTCCAGTTTGGCCTTAAACAACGGTTCGTCATCGTATTCGTTAATCGGCAGTCGTTTAAGAAGCATAAGGTCGTCATTCTTACTTACTCTGCCAATGCGGGTAGTAAGATTTACCAAATACCCGTACTGAATTAATAACTGAACAAATTGTTTTACAAACAACTTCTTTTCTTCCGGAAACCTATACGGATGTGAGAACACATAGGTATTTTCACCCAACTGCTGCTCTATTAACTGCTTTGAAAACCCTATTTCATATTCCAGATCTTTTTTTGAACAATTGCTTAATGACGGATGAGAAAGGCTGTGGGATCCAAACTCAATCCCCCGTTTTCTGCTTTCCCTTATCTGATCCCAATTCAACAACTTTTTATTGTTTAATGAACAGTTCTCTTTTCCGATAAGTCCTGCAGGGATTGTTACCGTTGCTTTGATGTTATATTTTTCCAGTAAAGGTAAAGCGTGGTCATAAAAATCTGAGTACCCGTCATCAAATGTAATCGCCACACATTTTTCAGGCAGTTTCTTTTTAACCTCCAGAAGCTCTCTTAAATGAATCGCCCTGTAATCATTGTTGACAAGATACTGCAAATGCTTCTCAAATGTTTCAGGACAAATTTCTATGCAGAGATAGGGATGTCCACTGTAACTCAATTTTGGTGTTACGGAATGATACATTAATATTGGTAGTTTACAGGGACTTCTAAAGGGGATTTTGTGCAGTGCCAAAGTGGCAACTCTGTCTATTCTCATACTTCAATCCCTTATACGGCTGGCAAGCTTAAATAACCGACTGCCGTTTTACTGTCTCGAGTAGATATAAAAAATGGAAAGTCGTCTTTTGCCCAAACGGAACTAATACCGACTCTCCTCCAGTTGCAGTTCACGAACCGGAGGTATACCACACAGTTGATCAACGATTTTCAAATAGACAGATTTTTTTTTGCTCCAGCTGTTTGATTCCGCATAAGTCAAGGCGTTCTGAACGATTTCCTCTCGCCTTTTACTGTCACTGTATATATGTAGTACCTTTTCGGCCAAACTGTTTTCATCACCCGCATGAAAAAATTCAATGACTGAATCATTGAAATAGTAACGATCAATCTTTGTCTCCGCGGCGATTACCGGCACGCCCATGAGCATAAATTCAAAGATTTTGGTGCTGAAGGCCTCATTTCCGAAACCATCAGCTCTTTTGGGAACTATGCCCAAATCTGCATTCAGTAAAACTTCCGCAATTGCCTCAAGAGACCGGTCTTCAAACAGAAATACACTATCAGCCAAATTGTCGTTTGATATTAATTTTTTCAACTCCGGAACAAGAGGGCCACTGCCATATATGTGAAATTGAATATTTTTAGTAGTCTTATTTACGATTTTCATAGCCTTGACTGCGATGTCCACACCCTGGTGATAATTGAGAGAGCCGGGATACACTGCTATAAAGGGCGCATTGGTGGCTTTGGTGCAGTTTTTATCTGTATACGTAAATATTGCAGGATCGGGATAGTTTAGGATCGTAGTGCACTTATCCCGTCTGACTGAACGGGATATCAATTTATCCCGCCACAGATCATTGGAGATTATTACGTGGTTTGCAAAGGAACAACATACGCGTTCAATCCTGAGTAATAGTCTACATATCAGATTGTTCTTCCCGCTTTTGAACTTGCCACAATAGAATTCTGGTACTAAATCGTGGATATCAAGAATAACCTTTGCGCCCGTTAGGCGTGGTACCAACGCTGCAAATACCTCAAAATCGGGAACCGAATGAACATGTACCAGCTTATAAGGACGTTTGAGATGTTTTATGGTTATGTGGTAAAAAGATCTAAATAAAAAAAGAACAATTCTGAAAAAATAGTCCAGTTTGTGTTTTTCATTTACCACTCTTGATTGTATTCTATAGACATTAACTCCATTGATGACCTCAAATGCCTTTTGGCCTTTATACCCAATTGCAAAGAAGTCCACATTATCTCCTCTTTTAACCAAAGTTTCAGCATAACGCCTGATACGATTATCCGATTCATAATAGGAGTATGCTACCGCACAAGTATTCATAAAAGCCCCTTTTCCTTTTAACTTTCAATACTCCCATAAGGAATTAAACAGGGAGTCGTTCGGTAATGTACCTGAATGCTCTCTTTATTCACCAAAACATCTTAATAGTATTAGCCACAATGCTCTGCTGCTCTGTACTCAGCCCCGGAAACATCGGCAGCGAAAGAAGCTCTTCAGCCAGTTTTTCACTTACGGGAAAATCTCCCTTTTTAAAGCCCAAATGTCTATACGCCTTCTGCAAATGGAGTGGAAGGGGATAGTGCAGCCCGGTTGAGACACCGTTTTCCTGCAGGTGTTGCTGCAGTTTGTCCCTGTTGTTAAAATGAACAACATAGAGATGGTAAACTGACCTGGACCACTCCGGCTCGATTGGGAACTTCATATGTGGGATCTCTTTTAACAGATTGCCGTAACTGACAGCACTTTCCCGGCGCTGCTCATTCCA
>SKHV01000076.1 GCA_007116765.1 Prolixibacteraceae bacterium
AACTGGAGAAGAGCCGACAAAGTCTGGCTGAATCCACCAAAAGACTTGCAGGCTGATAAAACATCATCAGCCAACGCAGCGTAACTCAATGGACGCGACATCTTTGTTGACAAACTCCGCACGCTCCACAAACTTAATTAACTAAAAATAAACCCTATCGATAATGTATCTCACTAGAATATGAAAAAATCAACTCTAGATACTGCGTTGATTGTGAGCGCCCTTCTGTCTCCGGTGGCACCGGGGTTGGTTTCTAAAGAGCTAGTTATGATGAGCTTTTCGTTGTTAATTGTCAAGATATTGGTATCGGGAAACATCTTAAGATACATCAAAGAAAAGGTAATTACTATTCTATTTTTTTTGCCAGGAACTACCTTGGCGCTACTCAATTCACCGTCAGATATGTTGCGCTTTTTTCCGGTTTTATTCCTGGTTTTAGGTTTTCCCTACAGAGGGTTTAAGTTAAATCACGCTGTTATCGCTTATGCATCCATACTTGTCATTGGCTATTTATTTGTAACGCAGTTATTGATCGCATTCGGCAATCCAAGCTTGATTTCCTTTAGGAACGATTTTTATCCTATCGAGCACGATGCTTGGAGGTACCGTGATATAGGTTCCCTGTTTTTCCCATTTGGGACGTTTCGCGCCGCAGGAGTTTTTTACAATCCTAACGTCCAAGGGCTTGTATTAATACTATACTTTTTTGTATATTCAATACTACATTCTTCAATTCGTCCAAAAAACAAAAAATTAATTTTTTCTGATTGGGCCTATTATATACTTCTGGCAATTGTTTTCTATTCAATTTTTATCACAGGCTCCCGAACTGCTTTAATGTCATTGATTTTCTATATTTTGTTAAAGGAGGCTTTATCCAATGGTATGTTTAAGATATCAAAAAAAATAAAATGGACTATTTTGTTACTTGCAAGCGCCCCTGCCATCTGGTTTTTCCTTTGGGATAGACTAATGCAGGGATTCACAGATCCGATGGGCAGCGCCAACATTAAGCTTAGGATCCTGTTCGATTATTTACAAGCCTCTGATCTAGCAACGCTTTTATTTGGTGGGACCTATGATCTCCAATTCGATGCTGAATATGGCTACTGGATCGGCGCAGCGGGGATTTGTGGTGTGATCGGATGGGTTCTCACTCTTCGACTCTTCTTTTCTCATATCCCATCATCGAGGGCAATTTCACTCGCGATGCTTTTAATGGCGATTGGTAATACAGTCTTTTACGGGCTAATGACTGGTGCCATTGCAACACTACTATTGGTAACTGCCTGTACACTTACCCCCAAGGCAAACAGGCGATTTGCTGGTTGGAACTATCCCGCAGAACATTGCGCAACCAGTACGCCTCTGACCCATAAGGGTTGATTTTCCTCAAGGTCTCATTCGATGAAACATGCACTGAAACTAAATTGGGTCGGGCCATGGATACCTCAACGTAATTTAGGTCAGTGGAAGGCGGCGAGCCCGGCGGCAATGAAATGGCAAAAACACATGGTTGATGCTCTCGTCGTCCGTGGGGTGGATGTCCATTGGACTTATTATCGTCCGGACCCATACTGGCCACGTGGTCGGCTCCTGCCAAGGCAGTCAAATCGTGATGAACTATTACCTCCATTTGGCAACAGTGAAGAACTTTCCTATGTCAATCTCCCCGTAATGCGCCGCTATTCGCTGCTTAGGTCTTGTTTCAAGAAATCGACAGAGATTCCGCAACAGAAAAAAATCATCATTTCGTACAATGCGCCTGATTGGTATTTAGATGTTCTGTTCAAGATTCGCTCTAAGTTAGATGTCTCCTGGATTTGTATAGTTGCAGATGATGTGGCACCAAAGGGAGCAGACGGTTATATTTTTTTGTCGTACGCCTACTTTGAACAATTCTCAGAAACGGAAAGAAAAATGCACTTGGATGGTGGAATTTATCGAACATGTAGGCAAAAAACCAATGGTCAAGGGTTCAGAGTCCATAAGAAACGGAGATTTATGTATTCGGGTTCTCTGGGGAAATGGGGTGGAGTTTCAACACTTTTAGATGCGTTGGAGCTAATAGATAATGATGATTTTGATGTCCTGATTTCGGGCTCAGGCGTTTCGAAGGAAAATTTATTGCGTATGAACAGGGATGCGCGAGTGAGATATCTCGGGATAGTAGATGATACACAGCTCACAGAGGCTTATGCCGCAACGGATATATTTTTAAATCCAAGGCCAACAAGAATAGTTGGTGGTGAGTATAACTTTCCTTCGAAAATCCTTGATTATTTAGGGTGGGAGAAACCAATTATTTCGACGTGGACCGATGGTTTAGCTCCTGAGTATCGACATGTGCTCAATGTGGTGGATGATAATCCCGAGGCTTTGGCGGCAGAGATGATGAAGGACACGCAGGAAGTTCCTAAACATATCAAAATCGCGGAATGGGGTTTTCGATTCAATAAGACCTGGCATCAACAAGCGGGCAGGTTGTTGCGATTTATTAGGCAAGTTTGCTCCGACAGTTCAATCACTTGATGGTTTGGGCATTGGCCAGGAGTGACGCAGGTTTTGTTAGATTATCATGGGATTCTCTGAAGTAGTGATGCTTAGTCTGAGAGTGTGACTAAGTCGCAGCTCGCAGGAGCTATCGGTTTCGGTTGGATAAATCTTATTGAAATGGATGCCTATTCCAGTTATCACTCCCCCAAGACATTAATGCAAATGATTCCGGTGCAGCTCGTCCAGAAAAAAGTCGGACGCATCTTAGGTTTTTATTGAACAAGTTTCTTAAAGGTAATGAAACAAGATAAACTCATAATTTTTACGAACATCCCTGCTCCGTATAGGGTGACAATGTTTAATGACTTGGTGAAGGTTTTCCAACAAGAGGGAAGGCCGCTAGACTTTAAGGTCCTATTTATGGGTAGGACAGAGCCGAACCGGAGTTGGGAAGTTAATACAGAGAAATTTTTTTTCCCTTTTTCAATCGGGAGGGGGCTCTTATTTTCTACGAAACGGTACTACTTTTACTTAAATTTTTTCTTGTTGTTAGAATGCATTAAACCAAATAAACATTTGCTTTTAGGGGCCAGCTGGAACAATGTTAACGTTTTGATTCTGGTTCTGCTGAAAAGGCTGGGGTTGCTATCTAACACAATTTCTATTTGGTCTGAGGCAAACTATATGACCTGTGGTTCTCAAAGAACTGGTAGACTAAAGGCATTGTTCCGAAGATGGGTCTTAAATTCGGTCGATGGTTTTTTCGTCCTCCCGGGTAGGATTGCGGTGTTCACATTGGAGAGGTGGGGTGTGAAATCTGGGCGGGTCCTGATTTTACCAAATCTTGTGGATGACAAGCTTTTCGGTGGGTCTAAGCCCAAGTGTGTTCCAGCCAAAGGACTTCTCCGTGTCTTGTTGGTTGCCAGGTTAGATGAGAGATCTAAGGGTATTTTAAATTTCATGTCTGCAATAGGGCGTGGAATTCTATCCAACGTAGAACTTCGTATCGTGGGTGAGGGCGGATCCCGTGGGCTTTATCGTGATTATATCCTTGAAAATGGGCTTGAAGAGAATGTATTCTTACTGGGTAGTAGGTCGCCTGAGGATGTAGCTTATGAGTATGATAGAGCCGACATTTTCGTATTACCTTCATTAAGTGATCCAAGCCCACTTGCAGTGGTAGAGGCTCTAAAGAAAGGTCTGCCTCTGTTTATTTCGAATCGGTGTGGCAATCATTTTGAGGCTGTAAGTGAGGGCGATAATGGTTTCATATTCGATCCGATGAATCATGCTGAGGTGAAAGAGAAATTTTTATTAATGTTAGAAGATCGGAATCGACTTGCGAGTTTTTCAAAGAAAAGTTGTGAGCTGGCAGATAGAAATTTTAATACGGAGAGTATACTAAGAAAAGTATTCTCAGATTTATCGAGCCATTGAAATTATAAAAAGGGTAATACCGACATGAAGTTGATTTACGGCGATATTGACGGATAAATTATCAGATGAAACGGGCCGTAATTCTTTGTTTCGTGTCTCGCTACTTGCCCGGCTATCGTTCCGGAGGTCCAGTACGCACCATTGCTAATTTCGTTGAGTATCTGGGGGAGGAGTTTGACATCCTCATCGTGACGCGCGATCGTGATGCGCTAGATACCGAGCCCTACCCCAGTGTGGAGGTGGATGCTTGGAATTCGGTTGGTAAGGCTCAGGTATTCTATGCCTCCGGTAAAACGGTCAATCTTCGCGGTATTGCAAAGCT
>SKHV01000296.1 GCA_007116765.1 Prolixibacteraceae bacterium
GCAAAAAAAATGCTTGCGTTGTAAAATTGGGGCAAAAGTGATAGTAGAATAACGTTATACAAAAGTTATGCTTCAACTCTAAATGATTACCTCACTTACAACTTTTTATAAAATAAATTTGGATATTTACCTCCCCCATTATTATATTTAACCAAATTTTTGATTAAGCAACCCTTATAAAACAACTAAAAACAAAACCAATTGCTTATGAACAAAAGCTTTTCGTATTAATCTCCGTGTACTTCCCGTGGTCGGATTGTCAATCGTTATCTGGTCATTTATGACCAATGACTTACTGACCAATCGTTAGAAACTACATAGCTTGCAGAGTTTACACAAGTAGAGTTCATCACCTAGAGAGGAGGAGTGAATAACACATGGTTTGTAGCTGTAAACAAGAGCATTGCCGTTTACAGGTGCAGCATGCCCGTAAATATAAAAAAAGGCAACACAATCCGAAAACCAATAAAAATTCATTAATGAAATCAATAACGAAAACAATAATATACTTCTGACTGTCGTTATTAATATTTATTCTGACTAACTAAATGACAACAAGATAAAACGAATTGTTTTTCGTTATTTTATACTAATTCACTTGATAAGTATATTTTACGTAAATGAAAATCCTTCTAAACCAGCCTTTTCCTATGCACATGAAAAAAACTATAATAATTTTAGTTTTAATCCTTTGTACAATTTATTGTTATGCCCAAAGCTTTACAATAAGCGGCTTTGTGAAGGATAGCAACTCGGGCGACTTATTGCCCAATGCGCACATTGTTAATAAAACCAATGGCGAATGGGTAGTTGCGAACAACTACGGATATTTTGTTTTAAAAACTAAAGGCATCCCGGTTGAAATAAAAGTGTCTTTTGCAGGGTATAATGCATTGGAAAAAATGCTTGAAATTAATTCCGACACGGTGGTGGTTTTTAACCTCACATCCGACAACCGTATTCCGGAAATTGTGGTGAGTGAAACAAAAACGACAAGCAAAAAGGAAATAGGACATACAAGGCTAACTGGCAAAGAGATTGAACAAATACCATCGATATTGGGCGAAAAAGACATGTTAAAAGCTATACAACTAATGCCGGGAATAAAAATGGGACGTGAAGGCAGCTCAGGTTTATATGTTAGGGGCGGAACACCCGGCCAAAACCTGATTCTGCTCGACGATGTTCCTGTATATAACGCCAATCATTTATTTGGTTTCTTTTCGGTTTTTACCCCCGAAGCAATAAAAACCATTGACGTGTACAAGGGGGCATTTCCCGCCCGTTACGGGGGGCGCATTGCATCGGTGCTTGATGTGCGCATGCGCGAAGGGAATTTATACAATACAAAACTGGATGTTACCGTGGGAAATATTTCATCAAAAATTGTATTCGAAACGCCTTTAATAAAGGAAAAAGCATCTTTGCTGTTGTCGGCACGCAGGACCTATCTAGATGTTTTCCTTTATCCCTTTACTTCACATACATCGTACGATGGAAAAACAAAAGATAGGTTTTCATATAATTTCCACGACTTGAACCTGAAAATATTTTGGGACATGGGCAATTGGGGCAAAATGTATTGGAGCAACTATACAGGGAGGGATATCATGAATTTTAAAGTTAAAAGCGATTTTACTCAAAATGTTATTGGTTTGGGAATACAGGGTTCAAAACAAGAGTCAATAAATAAGTACCATTGGGGTAATTATACTTCATCGTTAAGATGGAACAAAGTTTTTTCAGATAAAATATTCATGAATACAACACTTGTTTTTTCAAACTATACCTATGTGCTTGATTTTGAAGACGAGGTGCATTCTTACAAAGAAACTGAAAGCAAAGAAGAAATAAACTATAATAACACATCGGGAGTAAGAGACTGGGGAGCTAATGTTGATTTTGACTATTTCATTTCCAACAACAATCAAATCTCTTTTGGTGTAAAAGCAGTACAACATGTTTATATTCCGGGAAGTGTTTTATTAAAATACACACACAGCGATGGAGATAAATTTGAAGTGCAATCGGGTGATAATATAAATTCTTTTGAATTAAATTCTTACTTCGAGAACAAACTGACGCTATTCAAAAACTTACAACTATTTGCCGGATTGCACCATTCCTTTTTTCAGGTAAGCGATACCAGTTTCAATTCATTTCAGCCGCGAGTTCGTTTATTATTGAATCATGGTGAGTGGGTTTTTAAAAGCTCTGGCGGATACATGGTACAGCCCGCCCACAACCTGGTTAATAGATCCACATCATTGGCTGTTGACATTTGGGTGCCTTCACACAAAAACGTGAAACCATCGTCTTCGCTTCAGTTCGATTTGGGCTTTAGCCGCTCAATAAACAATATTTTTGAAATGAGCCTTGAGGGCTATTGGCGTGCTATGAACGATATTATTACTTATAAAAAAGGTGAGTCGTTTATAAGCATGCACGATCATTGGTCCGACAAGGTTACCTCAGGAAATGGCAAGTCGTATGGTGCCGAGCTTATGTTACGAAAAACTACTGGAAAAACCACCGGATGGGCAGGCTACACATGGTCGGTTAGCAATCAGCAGTTTGCAGAATTAAACAATGGTGAACCCTTTCCATCCGATTTCGACAGGCGTCACTATTTTACCATCACCATGAACCACAAGCTCTCAAAGCGCATCCATCTTTCAGGCAATTGGGTAGTGGCATCGGGCGAGCCCATAACCTTTTCAAGTACAGCATACGATGGCGATCCGTTTTACGGACAAGCACCACACAGTGTAGAATATTTTTATGTTTTTGAAAATAGCAGACATGCTCCCGACCAAATAATATACTATGGTGGGGTTAACCAATATCGCCTGCCCGCCTATCATCGCCTTGATTTGGGCATCGATTTTATTAAAGAAAAACAGAATGGAACACGCACATGGTCAATTTCACTATACAATGCTTATGCGCGAAACAACCCGTTTAGGCTCAGTATCGAAATGAATAAAGCAACCAGGAAACTTGAATTGCTTAACACAACACCCTTCCGCTTCTTGCCATCAATTAGTTATCGGTATGTATTTAATTAACAAAACTCTATGAAGAAAATTAGCTATATTTTAATTCTACTGTATACATGGGCTTGCGACAATGCAATATCATTCGATTTCCCTGAGAATGAAGCCATGGTTTATTGCAACTCACTCTTCTCTCCCGATGAATACTGGCAGGCAACCATAGGTTATACTTATCCGTTCTCGGGTAACAGTTTCGATTCACGCATCGAAAATGCACTTGTTTTTGTGCTTGATGAAAACAACGACACTATTCATTTGAAACACAACAAAAGAGGTGTTTACATTACTGAAAGCCATAAGCCTAAAGCAGGAATAGATTATCGTATAGTTGTAATAGTTGAAGGAGACACCATCGAAAGCGGAACAAGCAGAGTACCCATTGATGCCGAGTTTGAAATCATGGAATTAAATGAAAATCCCGGAAATATTCATTATGGCTTTCATTCTCTAAGTGAAGTATATGAACTGAAATGTAGGCTCAATATCAATAAAAACGAGAAACAAGGCATACTTATCCGGCATTTATTATTTGACGACCATGATGGAAGGGGAATTTCATATTATACAATCAATGAAGATGTATTGAAAATGGTAAGCGACAGTACCGGAAACACCATTGCTTCCGACAAGCTTCGGATGTTGCAGAGCGACACAATATACAGTTATGAGAATTTCATGGAAATGCTTGTTCGGGTTGCCGGCAACTATTTGAATGAATCGTTAACGCATTACATTACCAGAGCATCATACGCCGGTTCAACGGTCGATAGTAATGAAAATACAAGAAAACGTACCCATTGCTATTCTGGTGCTCCCCAATTTATTAATTTTCAAAATGAAGATTATTCCTTGTTAGGAAACTTTCATTCTTCAACTGATTTTGAAATTTATGTTTGGGATTTTTTAAGCGGGGATTATTGGCTTGATGTAAAAAATTTGAGCCCTGAAGCATTTGCATACTATAATGATTTGATATTGCAGTATTCAAGCAGAATTGACCAACACAGTATTCAGCACCCGGTTTATTCAAACATTACCAACGGCATAGGTATATTTGCAGGCTTTAAACAACAATTGATTTTGTACAAAGAAAATAACAGATGGCGTGGCACCATTGGTCGCTAAGTCATCAAATGAATATCAGAAACTCCTCTCGATGAATGGATTTTCCTTTAGCCTTGAACCCGAAAAAATCTATATTATCTCCTCAAATGTGCCTTCGCATCGCGGGCAGCCCTGAATTCATTATCGGGTGTCCAGTTCGGGAAATCATCGTTATTGGCCAGTTCATTGCCAATGTGGTAAAATAGCCACAAATCCTGATGTATTCCATTGTAAGTCCATAAATCGTGCACCACATCGCTGGGAGCATGATAACGCCCTGCATAATCATCTTGAACCATTTTGGCATACTCTTCATCTTTCCCAATATAGTCACTGCCTCCATTTGCATAAATCATGGGTACACCTTTCCGTGCCATATTAAAATGATCGGAGCGGTAATAGTAACCACGCTCCGGATAAGGATTTGGCTTCACTATTCTATTTTGAGACTTTGCATGCCTGAAGAGGTAGTCGTCAAGTTCAGAAAAACCATAACCTACCGACACCACATCGTGGGTAGCTCCATAAACATTAAGGGCATCCATATTAATTCCGGCTACTTTAGTTGCTATAGGGAACAATGGATTGTCGGAGTAATACCTTGAACCAAGTAAACCCGATTCCTCGGCAGTAAGGGCCATAAATACCACCGAACGTTGCGGGGTTTCATTCTCCATAAACCTTTCGGCTATGGCAAACAAACCGGCTATTCCTGTAGCATTATCCACCGCACCGTTGTAAATGTCAACACCTGTTTCAGTTTCTACCATGCCTAAATGATCCCAATGCCCCATATAAACAACTGTCTCATCGGGGTATTTACTACCTTCTATATAAGCAATTACATTATGGCATTCCGAAATATTGAAGCTATTATTGAACGATACCGACACATTCATATCTAATGGTATGGCTTCGAAATTTCTATCCGAAGCCGAGGCAATGGCCTCATCCATACTGACCCCGGCTGCATCGAAAAGCTTTTGAGCTGCATCAAGATGAATCCAGCCTTCAACAGGCAGCCTACCTTTGTTTCCATTCGCCACTACACCATATTGTGTACCCGACCATGAGTTGCGCACCACGGTCCACCCGTAGCTGGCCGGCTCAGTTTGATGAATAATAAGTGCTCCGGCAGCTCCCTGACGTGCAGCTTCTTCAAATTTATATGTCCAGCGCCCGTAATAAGTCATGGCTTTCCCGGTAAACATCGATTTATCTTCGGTAGCAAATCCCGGATCGTTCACGAGTACCACCACGGTTTTGCCTTTCACATCAAGCCCCTCGTAATCGTTCCAGTCGTACTCAGGTGCAACTACGCCATATCCGGCAAAAACCAACTCACTGTTTTCAAGGCCAAGCTGTTCTTCAAGACGGTAACTCCCCACCACCATCTCATCGAGATACTGGAAAGAAAAAGACTGATTATTTCCTTCAATATGAAGTGGAGTAAAGTTTGAACCGGTAATCTCAACAAGTTCCACAGCTTGCAGATAAGAATCATTATTGGCTGGATTAAGTCCAATTTCAATAAACCTGTTTTTAATAAAATCGCGGGCTTTCACACCACCGGGTGATGCAGGAGCTCTACCCTCAAATTCATCTGAGGCCAAAATTTCTATATCACGTTCAATATTATCACCAAAAGGTTCAATTACAGCATTTTTATCGGTGCAAGCTGCCAAAACTAAAAGAAAAACTACGGGTAAATATTTTATTTTTCTTAAGACACCTATTTTATAAACTGCTTTCATATCTAAACTTTTATACATTTATATGTTTGCAGTAAATATAAAAATATTGTCACAATAAATAAAATAAAGGATTACATAACGCTAGAACCTTACTGTTTTTTTAAAATTAGAAAAGCAACAGCCAATAATTCACACACTTATATTTATAAAATCAATCATTGTTATCCGGTTGAAATTCCAAATCAATTCAAAGCAGCACTTTACAGCTAAAAATATTAAAAATCAGCACATTTATATGCTCCAATAAATAAAAATGCTTACTTTTGCGGAAATTTGACTAATAGTCAGACTTTAATATTGCGCGGTTTCTATCGAAATCGAATGCTGCCGTGTAATTATCGAATAGTTTAACTTATTAAAATTGAAATTATTATGTATTTACCTTCTGAAAAGAAAAAAGAATTCTTTGAAACTTATGGAAAAGGCGCAACCGATACCGGTTCAGCCGAAGGACAAATTGCACTATTCTCATTTCGTGTTGCTCACTTAACCGAGCACTTGAAAAAGAACCGCAAGGACTATGGCACACAACGTGCCTTGATTAGCTTAGTAGGAAAAAGACGCCGTTTACTCGATTATTTAAAAGACAGGGACATTGAGCGTTACCGTGCAATAATCAAAAAGCTTAACTTACGTAGATAAGAATAATAAAGGAAAGGCAGTTAATCAAAAATTGCCTTTCCTTGTTTATTTTTAGCCCCGCCCTATTTTTATTTCAGAATAAAATTGAACACACATTATGATTAATGTAATTGAAAAAGTTATCGATCTGGGAGATGGAAGAACCATTACCATCGAAACAGGAAAATTGGCAAAACAAGCAGATGGTGCCGTGGTTGTTAAATCGGGCGACACAATGTTACTTGCCACAGTAGTATCGGCTCAGGAGGCCAACGAGGGGGTTGATTTTATGCCCTTATCAGTAGATTACCGCGAAAAATTTTCGGCTGCCGGCCGTTTCCCGGGCGGGTTTCTAAAAAGGGAAGCACGTCCGTCAGACGATGAAATATTAGTTTCTCGCCTGATTGACCGCGCATTAAGACCACTATTCCCGGCCGATTATCATGCCGAAACTGCGGTTATGATTACCCTGTACTCTTCGGACAAAGACGTGATGGCCGATTCACTAGCAGGCTTAGCGGCATCAGCTGCCATTGCAGTTTCTGATGTTCCATTTGAAGCTCCTATTTCTGAAGTTCGTGTAGCACGTATCAACGGTAACATGGTGGTTAACCCATCGCAAAGCCAACTTAAAGAAGCAGACCTTGACATTATGGTTGCGGCAACCTTCGACAATATTATGATGGTTGAAGGCGAAATGAATGAAATAAGCGAGCTTGAAATGCTTGATGCAATAAAATTTGCCCACGAAGCCATTAAAATTCAATGTAAAGCACAAGAAGAACTTGCCACTGAAGTAGGCAAAACCAAACGTGAATACTGTCACGAAACAAACGATGAAGCACTCAAAGAAAAAGTGAAAGAGGCACTCTATAAGCCTTGTTACGAAATTGCCAAACTGCAACTAACCGACAAGAAAAAAAGGCTTGAAATGTTTCGTGAAATTCGCGATCAGTTTATCGAAAAATACAATGAGGAAAATGCAGAGAACGAGGAGATCAATCTCACTCAGCATGAAACACTTATTAAAAAATATTACCACGAGATTGAAGGCGAAGCAATGCGCCGCATGATACTTGACGAAGGCATACGCCTTGATGGACGTAAAACCGACGAGATTCGCCCAATTTGGGGTGAAGTTGACTATTTGCCGGGAGCACATGGCTCTGCCATTTTTACACGTGGCGAAACTCAAGCACTTGCCACAATTACCTTAGGCACAAAAATGGACGTAAAACGTATCGACAACGTAACCGTTCAGGGTGAAGAAAAATTCATGCTGCATTACAATTTCCCTCCATTCTGCGTGGGCGATTCAAAGACACCTCGTATGTTGGGACGCCGCGAAATTGGCCATGGCAACCTTGCATTCCGTGCTTTAAAAGGAATGATTCCTGACGATTTCCCATACGCTGTACGTATTGTCTCTGATATTCTTGAATCAAATGGTTCTTCGTCGATGGCAACTGTTTGCTCAGGTACCATGTGCATGTACGATGCAGGTGTGAAAATGAAAAAACCGGTTTCAGGTATCGCTATGGGACTTATTGCCGACGGCGATAAATTTGCTGTACTTTCGGATATTCTGGGCGATGAAGATCACCTGGGCGATATGGACTTCAAAGTTACAGGAACACGCGACGGTATTACCGCAACTCAAATGGACATTAAGGTTGACGGACTTTCGTACGAAGTACTCGAACAAGCCCTCAACCAGGCAAAAGCCGGCAGATTGCACATACTCGATAAAATGGAAGAGGTAATTACTGAACCTCGTCCCGAATTTAAAGAAAATGTACCACGTATTGAGGTAGTGATTATCCCCAAAGATATGATTGGTGCAATTATTGGACCCGGCGGAAAAATTATTCAGAAAATGCAGGAAGAAACCGGAACCGTTATCGTGATTGAAGAAATTGACGATTATGGTGAAATCCAAATTGCAGGAACAAACAAGCAAGCAATTATTAATGCAATGGCTCAAATAAAAGCCATTATCGCCGTTCCCGAAATTGGAGAAATTTATAAAGGAAAAGTTAAATCGATAGTTTCATTTGGTGCATTCATTGAAATTATGCCAGGCAAAGATGCCCTGTTGCACATTTCTGAAATTGACTACGAACGCCACGAAACAGTGGACGAAGTACTTAAAGAAGGTGAAGAAGTTGAAGTTAAACTGATCGGCATTGACGAAAAGAGCGGCAAACTGAAACTTTCGCGCAAAGTGCTTTTACCTAAACCCGAAGGTTACGTTGAACCAGAACGCAAACCCCGTGGCGAAGGCGGCGACCGCAGGCGCGACGACCGTGGTGGTTTCGACCGCAGACGCGACGACCGCAGAGGTGACGATCGCAGAGGTGGTGGTGACCGCAGAAGCAGTGGTGACCGCGACAGAGGTGGAGACCGACGTAGTTTCAATCGTTAAAAATAAATAAACATAAAAAAAGGGTGGCTCGTAAGTCACCCTTTTTTAGCCACATACATAATTTCATGAAAGTAGCCGATAAACTTCAGCGAATTGAAGAATTGACAGAAAATCTGTCACTCCCAAAATACAATTCACTCAAAATTAATTACCTGGCAAGGCTTATAACCGACACCGAACTGCATGTAAACCACTGTGAAACATGTAAGAAAAATGAAGTACTGCTCACTAACATGATTGAAGAAATTCCTCATTTGAACAACATTGAACATCGCCAGCCATACGAAAAAAGCTTTAACCAAATAAGAGCACATTTTCACAAAGCACATCACTATATCCCCATACACTATTATGCTTCGAGATACAGTATGGTTGGAATCATATTGGGTCTGCTGTTGGCCATATTGACATCATACCTGATCACAAAAACAATACATACCGACGCACTACTTATAGGCTCTATTGTAGGGCTCGCAATTGGATACCTTTGGGGTTCATATAAAGAAATACCCTACCGGAAAGCAAAAAAAATAATTTAAGTAAAAGCTCTAAGTAAAATAATTGTATTTTTATCGCTGCACGACTTTAAAATCAATTATATGAATAAATTAATACCTGTCATTCTAATCATTATGGCATACGGTTGCAGTCAACCCACGTTACAGTATCCTGAAACAAGGAAAGAAGCAGTAGTTGATACCTTTTACGGGGTAGCAGTTGAAGATCCATACCGATGGCTCGAAGACGAAAACTCGGAAGAAACAAAAGAATGGGTTAAAGCCCAAAATAAAGTAACTTTTGAACACCTTGAATCGCTTCCTTATCGAGAAGAAATAAGCAAACGCCTTACTGAACTTTGGGATTACCCCCGAACAGGAACACCTTTCAATATACATGGCAAATGGTTTGTTTATAAAAACAATGGCCTGCAAAACCAAAGCGTATTGTTCACAATGGAAAATCTTGATAGCGAACCCCGTGTATTGCTCGATCCAAACCTTTTGAGCAGCGATGGCACGGTAGCCTTAACCAGCATGGATGTTTCTTCTTGTGGAAAGCTATTGGTATACGGAATAGCGCGATCGGGTTCCGATTGGAATGAAATTTTCGTAATGAACATTGAAAGCGGCGAGCTGCTAAGCGACCACATAAAGTGGGTTAAGTTCTCGCGCATTTCGTGTTTCGAAAATGGTTTCTTTTACAGCGCTTACGATGAACCGGTAGGTGGAACCGAATTGTCGGAAGCCAATACTGGACAAAAAATATATTTTCATGAATTTGGCACAAATCAAAGCGAAGATAAACTAATTTATGCGAACCCCGATATGCCAATGCGCATGTACAGATCAGGCCTCGACGAAAACCGCGAATTTCTATTTATATACGAATCTGAATCAACAAGTGGAAACGGGCTTTATATTAAAAACCTGAAAAAACCGGGGGCTGAAATCACCCAACTGGCCGAAGGCTTTGAATATAACTACAGTCCAATTGAAATAATCGACGGCAAAGTACTGGTACTCACCAACGACAATGCCCCGCGTTATAGGTTAATTGCAATTGACCTCCAAAACCCTAAACGCGAAAAATGGGAAACACTTATTCCCGAAAAAGAAAATACTTTAAGCGGCATTTCTTTTGCAGGCAATAAACTTTTTGCCTCGTATATGGTAGATGCCAAAAGCAAACTCGAAATATATTCAACAAAAGGATTACATATTGGCGATGTAGATTTGCCCGGGATTTGTTCAGCCAGCGGAATAAGAGGAACGGCGAAAGGCAATGAAGCATTTTATTCATACAGCTCGTTTAACACGCCCGGCACAGTTATAAAATATGATACAGAAACCGGAGAATCGGAAGTATATTTTGAACCCGACGTTAAATTCAACCCCGACGACTTTGTAGTAAAACAAGAGTTTTATACAAGTGCCGATGGCACTAAAATACCCATGTTTATAGTACATAAAAAAGGCATTGAACTGAACGGAAAAAACCCGGCCATGTTATATGGATACGGAGGATTTAACATCAGCTTGACTCCATCCTTTTCAACTTCAACTCTATTTTATCTTGAAAATGGAGGTGTGTATGCCGTACCCAATATTCGTGGCGGTGGCGAATATGGAAAAGAATGGCACCAGGCAGGTACCAAACTGCAAAAACAAAATGTATTCGACGATTTTATCGCAGCAGCAGAATACCTCATTGATGAGGGATATACAAATCCCGGACAACTGGCTATACGTGGAGGCTCAAATGGAGGATTGCTGGTAGGAGCTGTCACAAATCAGCGCCCCGATTTATTCAAAGTTGCACTACCTGCTGTAGGGGTGTTGGATATGTTACGCTATCACTTGTTCACAATAGGCTATGCATGGGCTACCGATTATGGTCGAGTTGACGATAGTGAGAAAATGTTCAAATACCTTTACGGCTACTCGCCTTTACACAATGTTAAGCCACAAAACTACCCGGCTATAATGGTAACTACAGCCGACCACGACGACCGCGTTGTGCCGGCACATTCTTATAAGTACATATCACGCATACAAGAATTGAATACTGGAAACTTACCTACACTCATTAGAATTGATGTGGATGCCGGTCATGGGAGTGGCAAACCTACTGAAAAAATTATTGAAGAACATACCGATATTCATTCGTTTGTATTCTATCACACAGGCATTAAACAAAAGTAGTGTTAAATATAAAATGAATTTTTTAGTAATTGAAGGGAATATCGGTTCTGGAAAAACCACTCTGGCGAATATGATCAGTGAACACTACAATGCTCAATTTGTAGGAGAAGCTTTTGCCGATAACCCTTTTCTTGAAAAGTTTTATGCCGAACCACGAAGCTATGCTTTCACTCTCGAAATGTCGTTTATGGCCGAGCGCTATTCGCAATTGATGAATGAACTGCAAAACAGAGATTTATTCAAAGACTTTGCCGTAGCCGATTACTATTTCATGAAATCACTCATTTTTGCCAGTGTAACACTTAAAGATGACGAGTACAATTTATACCGAAAATTTTTCGACATTATCTATTCAAGGCTGCCCCGCCCCGACCTTTATGTGTACCTGCACAAAAATGTTTCAAACCTAAAAGATCAAATCAATAAAAGAGGACGATCCTACGAAAAAAACATCAGCCCCGATTACCTTGAAAACATCACCAATGCTTATTTCAGGTTTTTTAAACAACAACAGGATTTCCCTGTTGTTATTATAGATACCAATCAGATTGATTTTGTTAAAAATGAAACTGATTACAAGAAAATTTGCAATGCTATATTTAATAATACATACAAGTCAGGAATAACACGCATTTTGTTATGACAAAATTTTGCATTTTGCCTTTCTTGTTTCAAAAACATTCTTATTTTTGTACTAAATGTGTGAAATGTTAACAAATAAAATAATGAGTCCATCATGAAACAATTCAACTTTAAATTACTAGTGCTGTTTACAACAGCTACATTATTGCTTAGCAGTTGTGCTAGCATTAAGAAAATGAAAAAAAATGCTGACGATATCAGGTGGGAAGTAGCACCAACGGTACTTGAAGCACATGCAGGTCAGGTTAAAGTTTCTGTAGAAGGTCAAATGCCTGAAAAATACTTTGCCAAAAAAGCTACTGCAACTATTACTCCTGTTGTAAAATACAACAATGAGGAAATTGCCTATCCGGCAATCACGCTCCAAGGAGAAAAAGTAACAGCAAACAATGCCGTTATTAGTTTCGATGAAGGTGGCAACTTTCAGGTACAGGGTGCTATTCCTTATGAAGATGCGATGAAAATGTCTGAATTGCAAGTTAAAATTGTGGCTAGCCAAGGAACAAATTCACTTGACTTCGACCCTATTAAAATTGCCGACGGTGTAATTGCTACTTCTGAACTTGTGGTTAAAGAAGGCATGCCTGTTATTGGTATTCAAAAAGGGGTAAACAATACTGGAAAATACGATCCAACTATCGATGCCTTCCAACGTGTTGTACCCGATGAGTATGTTGCAGACATCAAATACCTTATCAATAGTGCATTTGTACGTGCCGAGCAAACTCGTTCAGCTGATGTAAATACTTTTAAAGAATACGCTAAAACTGCGAAGGAAGATGAACGCAAAGAATTAAAAGGAATTGAAGTTTCAGCTTATGCATCTCCTGATGGTGCGCTTGACTGGAACGAGCAGCTTTCACAACAACGCGAAAGAACTGCGTCAAACTATCTGTCATCACAACTTAAACGTGCAGGTATTGATGTAAATTTGAACACAAAATATACTGCCGAAGATTGGGAAGGTTTCAAAGAATTGATGGAACAATCAGACATTCAGGACAAAGAACTAATTTTACGTGTGCTTTCAATGTACACCGACCCTGAAGTACGTGAAAGAGAAATTCGTAACTTATCTGAAGCTTTCGACGCTGTGGCTGATGAAATTCTACCTCAGTTACGTCGTGCAAAATTCTTAGCCTCTGTTGACCTTATTGGTAAAACTGATGCTGAATTACTTGCTGCTGCTGAAAACGAACCAGCAACACTTAACCAAGCTGAGCTTATTCACGCTGCAGTATTAACCGATGATCTTGCAAAGAAAAAAGCTTTCTTCAACTCATTCATCCGCCAATTTGGTGATGACTGGAGAGGTTACAACAACTTAGGTATGGTTCAGATAATGGAAGGTGACTACAATGCAGCATCAGGAAACTTTGAAAAAGCTGACCAGCTTGACAATAACAACCCAATAATTCAAAACAACCTTGGAGTTATTGCATTAAATAACGATGAAATAAATAAAGCAAGAGAATTATTCTCGGCTGCTTCGGGTGTTGGTCCACAAGTTGATTACAACATGGGTATAGTTAGCATTGCCCGTGCCGAATACGACAACGCAGTAAGATATTTTGGCGACTGCACAGCTCCTAACGCTGCTTTAGCAAAAATATTAGCAGGCGACAACAACGGTGCTTTAAGAATTCTTGAAGCTACTGAAGACGAAAGTGCTTTTGCTGATTACCTTAAAGCAGTTGTTGGTGCACGTACCGCAAAAGAAAACTTAGTAATAGAAAGCTTAACTTCAGCTGTAAACAAAGATGCTGCAATGAAAGCTGCTGCTAAAACAGATCTCGAATTTGCGAAGTATTTCGACAATCCTAAATTTTTAGAAGTTGTGAACTAATTTTCAGTTCAACATAAAAAAACAAAAGGTCGGAGATTTTCTCCGGCCTTTTTGTTTTATGTATTCCAGAATGGAATGTAATCTGTGCTATTTGCGTCATCTGCGAGAAACATTTTCCTCGGTAAAGTACTTGTAAAATAGAGGAATGGTCTCTATCCCTTTGTAAAAGTTATGCAAAGGGAAGTTCTCGTTGGGCGAGTGAATGGCATCAGACTCAAGTCCAAAACCCATAAGCAATGATTTTATTCCCAAAATCTCTTCAAAAGTGGCAATAATTGGAATACTTCCACCACTACGCACAGGAACCGGTAAGGTTCCGATTGTATCGTTAAGTGCCTTTTCGGCTGCCAAATAAGCCGGATGATCAATAGGACAAACATAGGCCTGCCCTCCGTGTAACTCTTCAACTTTAACTTTGACCGATTTAGGGGCAATGCGAATCAGGTAATCTTCTAAAAGCTTAGCTATTTCTTTATGGTTTTGGTCGGGTACCAAACGGCACGAAAGTTTAGCATAAGCTTTTGACGGCAGTACCGTTTTGGCTCCTTCACCTGAAAAGCCGCCCCAAATACCACAAACATCGAACGATGGACGTATGCCGGTACGCTCAATTGTTGTGTAGCCCTCTTCGCCTTGTAATTGGTCAACTGCAATGGATTTTTTGTATTCATCTTCGTTGTAGGGGCGTTTGTTGAGTAATTCCCGCTCTTTATTATTTGCTACAAGAACCTTATCATAGAAGCCGGGTATTGTAATTTCATTTTTATCGTTGGTGCACTTCGAAATTAGTATGCAAAGCTCATTAATGGGATTGGCCACTGCTCCGCCAAAGAGGCCTGAATGCAAATCGCGGTTTGGACCTGTTACTTCAACCTGCCAATAAGCAAGTCCCCTGAGTCCTGTGGTTATTGCCGGTACTTCGGGGCTTATCATTGTGGTGTCCGATACCAAAATCACATCGGCCTTGAGCATCTGCTTGTTTTCTTCACAAAACTTACCCAGACTGGGTGAACCTATTTCTTCTTCACCTTCAATCATGAATTTCACATTACAGGGCAGTGTATTGGTTTTTACCATATATTCAAAAGCTTTTGCATGCATAAATCCCTGTCCTTTGTCATCGTCGGCACCACGCGCCCAAATTTTGCCGTCTTTTATTACAGGCTCAAAGGGGTCAGTATCCCATAAATCAACCGGGTCAACCGGCATTACGTCCATGTGAGCATACACCAGGATGGTCGGTAACGACGGGTCGATAATTTTCTCACCGTATGTTACCGGATGACCTTCGGTTTCCATTACTTCTGCTTTATCGGCTCCGGCATCGATGAGTGTCTTTTTCCAGTATTCGGCCGCACGATACATGTCTTGTTTATGTTTGGAATCTGAACTGATGGAAGGAATTCTGATTAAATCAAATAATTCTTCCAAAAAGCGCTCTTTATTGCTTTCAATATACTCTTTTACTGTCATCTTATTTGTTGTTTATTATTTTCAGCAAATTAGTAAAAAAATGGCAAATGCCTGACATGATTTTTGGCAGCTATGGTTTGATTCTGCCTTCTCTTACCCTTACTAAAAGCACAATTCCTGCACTTATTAATACTACTTTATGTTATTTTGGAACAAATTTTAATGATACTGAATTAACACAGTGGCGGGTATTTTTTGAAGTAAACCTTTCTCCTACAAACACATGCCCCAAATGCCCTTCGCAATTTGCACAGATAATTTCAGTGCGGCGTCCATCAGCATCGGGAATATGTTTTACCGCCCCTTCGATTTCATCGTCGAAAGCCGGCCAGCCACAGCCACTGTGAAACTTGTCGTTGGAATCAAAAAGTGGTGCTTCGCATTTGCGGCACACGTAAATACCTTTATCGAAATGGTCGGTATATTCGCCGGTAAACGGACGCTCGGTTCCTTTCATTTCAATTACATACTTCTCCAGCTCATTCAGCTTATTGTATTGTATTGAATCATTTTGCATAATATTTAGTATTAGTGCTGCTATAAAAATTGCAATCATTGCTTTTTACTATTGAGATGTTTATTAAAATAATACATGATGTAGGTTTTTACTACGGACAGGACAATTTTTAAGTGTATTTTGTTGAGTGAATTAACGTTTTTTATACATTTATACGATAATCAAAATTATTTAAATATGAAATTCTTAAAATACATTTCTCTGATACTTGCATTTGCCTCGCTGTCATTGTTTGCACATTCGCAAGTGAACAGTTCTTATATGGGAAAGTTCGATAAAGAAAAAGATTTACTGCTTGCACAATTTGATTGTAAAACCGATGTTGACGATTTGCATTCGGTTGCAGCTTTTGCTACTATTTTGGGCGATGATGAGTTTTCGGGAATCAGATATTATGCAGTGGCCGGGGCATATGGAATACAGGGTGGACTTTATGTGCCCCCTAATGACTTATTTGCAAAAGCTTTTGGTGGAAAATGGTCAGATGCTCATGCCAATTTTGAACAAGCCGTTGATGAGGTTTACGCTGTTGTGATTGAAACAATACAAAACGGAGGCAGCGTATGGGTTGCTGAAGCGGGTCAATCGGATTTTTCAGCTTCGGTAATTGAAAAAGTAATGTCGAAACATCCTGGCATTGATCTAAAAAACAAGTTTCATGTAGTGCAGCACAGCAATTGGAACGAGGAAAGTACTGCTCCTGATAAACTTCAATTTGTTAAAGCGAACATTCAATATCATAAAATTGCCGATGGTAATGCATACGGAAATGGAACACCATGCTACCGAACAGAGGAGCAAATCAACCCTTTAGAGGAACTTGACAATGCCCATCTGAAAGAAGTATGGGATATAGCCATAAAGCTTGCCAACCGTTACAATGGAAGTGAAGGGCGCTATAACAATGAAGCCATTGCAAAAGGCGGCCTCGACTTTTCAGATGTTTCAGAAATAAGCTGGATACTGGAAATAGAAGGAGCCAATACAGTTAACGAATTTTTAAAACGATTTTAGTCCATTAATTTATAAGTAACATGCACTAAATACAAACCTAATCTCTTAAAAGTTGTAATGATATAAGTTTGTATTTTACATGTTTTGTAAAGCTTGGCTTATTTTAAACCTGCAATACGTGCTTCCAGGGCTTTAATTTTGTCTTCGGCATCGGCTTGTTTTTTGCGCTCAACATCAACCACCTGAGCGGGGGCATTGTTTACAAAACGCTCGTTGCTGAGTTTTTTCAATACCGATTTCAAAAAGCCTTTGGTATATTCAAGCTCTTCGGTGAGTTTTTTCAATTCTTCTTCCACATCGATTTTGTCGCCCAGCGAAATGAAGAAACCCGAAGTTTTTACCCTGAACGATGCAGCACCTTTTACATCGGCATCAATTACACTCAGTGCCGACAAGTTACCCATTTTCACCATGACCGGGATAAGCCTGTCATCGAAGCCTTTTGTGCCGGGGTTAACCTGTATTTCCAGTTCTTCTTTCATGGCCATGTTGGCCTCTTTGCGCACGTTGCGGATTCCTGAAATTACTTCCTTGGCATCTTCAAAGCTAACAAGCAGTGGTTCGTCAATATTGGCCACAATGGGCATGTCCGAGGTCATAATACTTTCGCCTTCTTTACGTGGCGAAAGTAATTGCCATACTTCTTCCGAAATGAAAGGCATGAAGGGGTGCAAAATGCGCATTACCTTATCGAAGAGGTCGATTACTTCGTTGTATGTTTTCCCATCGATGGGTTGTTGGTAAGCGGGTTTTACCACCTCGAGCAACCACGATGAGAATTCGTCGCGAATGGTGGTGTAAATGAGCATGAGTGCATCGGAAATACGGAACTTGCTAAAATGGTCGTCCATTTCGACAATGGTTTTGTTCAGTTTCGAAGTAAACCATTCTATTGCCAGGCTTGAATGCTCGGGTTGGGGCAGGGTTTGGTCTACTTCCCAGTTTTTCACTAATCGGAAAGCGTTCCATATTTTTGCGGTGAAATTACGGCCTTGCTCGGGCAGTGCCTCATCGAAGAGCAAATCGCCACCGGCAGGCGAGCAAAACAACATGCCCACGCGCACACCGTCGGCGCCATACTTGGCAATCAGGTCGAGCGGGTCGGGCGAATTGCCCAGTTGTTTCGACATTTTTCGGCCTTGTTTGTCGCGCACCATGCCCGTGAAATACACGTTTTTGAACGGAAAAGTCCCACGAAACTCGTAGCCGGCAATAATCATGCGGGCTACCCAAAAGAAAATAATATCGTGCCCGGTAACCAAATCGTTGGTGGGGTAGTAATAATCAACTTCGTTGTTATCGGGGTTGAAACCGTCGAATACCGAAATGGGCCACAGCCAGCTCGATGCCCAGGTGTCGAGCACATCTTCTTCCTGATTAAGCCCAGCCATGGTTAAGCCTGAATTTCCGGTTTGTTCCTGCGCCAGTTTAAGCGCTTCTTCGGCCGTTGCGGCAACCACGTAACTGCCATCTTCGAGGTAGTAAACCGGTATACGGTGCCCCCACCACAACTGGCGCGAAATACACCAGTCCTTCACATTCCCCATCCAGTGGCGATAAAGGTTTTTGAATTTCTTGGGGTGGAATTCAACTTCGTCGGTTTCGACAGCATCGAATGCAGGCTTGGCCAGCTCGGTCATTTTCAAAAACCATTGCGCCGAAATTTTGGGTTCGATGGCCACGCCCGTACGTTCCGAAAAGCCTACTTTGTTGGTGTAGTTTTCAACCTTCACAAGGTTGCCGGCTTTTTCAAGTTCGGGAACTATTTTTTTGCGAACTTCAAAGCGATCCTCGCCAACGAATAGTTGAGCAGCTTCGCTCAAGGTGCCATCGTCGTTAAAGGTATCGATTATTTCGAGCTTGTGGCGCAAACCAATTTCGTAATCGTTTACATCGTGCGCGGGGGTAATTTTGAGGCAGCCGGTTCCAAATTCCATATCCACGTAATCGTCCATGATTACTGGCACCGAACGGTTTACCAAAGGCACCTGCACCCTTTTGCCAGCAAGGTGCTTGAAACGCTCGTCGTTAGGATTCACACAAACCGCGGTATCGCCCAGAATGGTTTCGGGGCGGGTGGTTGCCACAGTAACCCATTCGTCCTCGGCATCCTCAATTTCATAGCGTACGAAATATAGTTTCGATTGCTCTTCTTTGTGGATTACCTCTTCGTCCGACAGGGCCGTTTTGGCTGCAGGATCCCAGTTTACCATTCGAATGCCACGATAAATCAGGCCTTTGCTGTATAAGTCGACAAATACTTTTATTACGGAATTGCTTCGTTCTTCGTCCATGGTAAAACAGGTGCGGTCCCAATCGCACGAAGCTCCAAGTTTTTTCAACTGTTCAAGAATTATGCCCCCGTGTTTTTCTTTCCACTCCCAGGCATGTTCCAGAAAGCTCTCGCGGGTGAGGCTGCTTTTTTTGATGCCTTCGTTTTCGAGTTTTGCCACTACTTTTGCCTCGGTCGCAATGGAAGCATGGTCGGTTCCGGGAACCCAGCAGGCATTTTTGCCCTGCATGCGCGCACGACGCACCAGTATGTCTTGGATGGTATTGTTGAGCATGTGCCCCATGTGCAACACACCGGTAACGTTTGGCGGCGGTATTACTATGGTGTAAGGCTCACGCTCATCGGGGGTTGAATGGAAAAACTTGTTGTCCATCCAGTATTTGTACCATTTGTCTTCAACCAATGCAGGTTCGTATTTTCCGGAAATTTCCATAAGAATATGATATTTTGAATATTCGGTTTAAAATCAAAGGTGCAAAAATATAAAAAATGTGCAGTACTTGGTTGGAATTAGGGGAAGTTGTTGGAATTGAATTAAAATAGGGATTGCTAAATTATTCCCAAAGTCCTATAAAAATGGGGCTGTCTAAAAAGTCATTAATTAGGCCACAAATACACAAAAACACCAAGGCAACACGAAGCATTAAGTACTCGCAATCTAGGTTTTATGAAATCTTTGTGCCCTTGAGCCTTTGTGGCAAATTTAGTTTTCATGACTTTTTAGACAGCCCCATTCACCTAAAGTTATAATTTTGAGTGAATACATTAATCAGTAAATTGAAAAGCAGTTTTTACAGCTAAAAAAACACCCCGTTACTTGCCTGAAAATTCTATTTTGCCAATTCAATTTTGAAATCTACATTTGTACACTAATTCACACTTATGCTTGAAACTTTCATTTCTTCGTTTTTGGTAATGCTCGATGCCGTGGGGCGAATATTCCTCATTATTGTGGTTTCGGGCTTTTTGGTGCGCAAAAATGTAATAAAGCAAGAGCATATTAAAGCAATGGCAAACGTTACGGTGAACATTTTACTGCCCAGCCTGCTGTTTTCAAGCTTTGTAACCAATTTCGACCCTAAAGAAATCCCCGACTGGTGGTTGTTGCCTCTTTCGTGCATTGCAATGATTGGGCTTGGGCTTGGACTTTCTTACTTGTTTTTCCCGAAATCGTTTCGCCACAAACAAAACCTGTTCCCCTTGGCCAGTATGCAAAATGCCATATATCTGGTACTGCCCATTGGCCGTTTCATTTACCCCGACCAATTCAACGATTTTTTGGTTTACAGTTTTCTGTTCATCATAGGTTTTACCCCAACAGCATGGAGCATTGGCAAGGTGTTAATTACCGGAAGGAGTTTTTCCGATGTTAAAATCAGGGAATTTATAACCCCTCCGTTTGTGGCATCAATTGGTACTGTGCTGCTTGTGTTAAGCGGGCTGCACCGTTTTGTGCCTGCCTTGGTGCTCGACTCCGTTTCGTTGGTTGGAGAAGCAACCATTCCGGTTTCAAATATTGTGCTGGGAGCAACATTGGGAAGTATTTCACTGAAGGTTTGGCCTTCGTTTTTCGACACATTGAGGATTACATCCATCAAATTTATATTCCTTCCGCTGGCCACAATATTAGTACTTCACCTCATAGGTTTGAGGGATAGTAATCCGCTTTTGGCCAGTTTAATGGTGATACAATCGGCCGCGGCTCCTGCTACGGCATTAATTGTGCAGGTACGTTCATACGGTGGCGACAAACAAACCATCGGGAGCTTGATGCTTATCAGCTATGCCGTTTGCTTAATTGCCATCCCGTTTTGGGTAGCGGTATGGAGCGTTATTTAACCGGCAACATGTCGTAAACCAGGCCGGTTACATCGGCCACAACTTTTCGTCACATTATTCGTGGTTTTTAATGCAGTTAATTGCTTAACTTCATAAAATATTGAATTCGATAAATTTTGATTTTTGAAGTTATTTGAATAGTTTTAAGTTGTAAATTTGCAAAAATGAACATGAAAAGATGAATATCCAAGTTGAAAAGGCAATAATAATTGAGCAATTTAAAAAGGTAAACGACATCAATCTGATACATGCCATTAAAAGCATGTTAGACTATGCTTCTGAAAAAGAAGCAAGTGATTATAGTATTCCTGAAGAACATCAACAATTGGTTATGCAACGTTTTGACAAGGTTCAGCAAAACCCCGAAAGGCTTCTGGATTGGGAAGAAGCAAAAAAAACGCTTATGCCCTGATGAGATACAATGTTAAGATTGAACCTCAGGCTCTGTCCGATATACAGGAAATAACAAACTGGTATAATAAACAAAAGGCCGGACTAGGAAAGCGTTTCCAAACAACAGCCATTAAGCAAATTAGCAGTCTTAGTGAAAATCCGCACATTTATGCCGAACGATATAAAAAAATACGTTGTTTCTTGATTAAGAAATTTCCGTACATGACACATTTTTATATAAATGAAGAATCAAGAACCATTGAAATACTAGCTGTAATCAGTACCAGTCGCAGCCCCAAAATATGGACTGACAAAACAGATAAGTAAATTATTAAAAAGATCCTTCTGAATTCTATACGTTTCTCACATTCTGTTCTATATATGTATTTTTAACCGGCAACATGTCGTAAACCAGGCCGGTTACATCGGCCACAACTTTTCTGCAAATTATTTTATGGTGTTTGCGGTCGGCAACATCGGCCTCGGTAGCATGCTTCTTCAATAATTCTGAACACTTGCTTGTGCCGTGTATTTTTACTACTTTTTTGTTTAGCTCACGCACCTTACGGTAGGCGTTCAATTTGGTTTCCATGTCGTTGGGTATTTCGTTTCCAAATTCCAAGCCCAGCACCATAAAGCCACCGGTAACAGCTCCACAGGTTTCGCGAAGGCGTCCCATTCCACCGCCAAAAGTTGAAGAAATTAATTTAGCTGTTTTCTCATCGAGGCCGTAATGTTGCGAGAATGCAAGCAACACAGACTGCGAACATGCAAATCCACTGTCGAATAGCGTTGTGGCTGTTTCAACGGTTTTATCTTTAGTGTTCATAAATGGTTTTGTTAACAATGAATTACAAAGATAGGAATAGACATTCTTTTTGAACAGATTTAGTCTGAAAAAGCTATTTTTGCATCGACTTTTATTTTGGAGGGGCATAATTTAGTTCCTGATTGCTATTTAGACATTTTTTTGGCAAAATTGAAAATCGGATTAAATGAAGCGAATAGTTGTTGCACTGCCGGTAATGGTAATGGTTTTTTTAGGAGGAATTTATGCCTGGAGTTTATTTGTTCCGGCCCTTAAAGAGATATATGGCTTCTCTGCGTCCCAAACACAACTTATTTTCGGCACAGTAATTACTACCTACACAACTTCGATGCTTTGGGCCGATAAGCTGATTAACAAAATTGGCTTCAAGGGAATGATTTTTTCTGCGTCTCTTTTATTTTTTGCAGGATATTTCCTGGCTTCTGTTTCAGGTGGTTCTTTTCTTATCCTATTAATAGGAATTGGAATTTTTAGTGGTATTGCTACCGGTTTTGGCTATATGTCGTCAATATCGGTACCTGTAAATTGGTTCCCGGAGAAAAAAGGGTTAATTACTGGATTTGTTTCTGGTGGTTTTGCAGGTGGTTCCATACTTCTCACATTTATTGCAGGCAGTTTATTGAATAAAGGTTACGATGTGCTAATTGTCTTTCGATATATAGCTTTCATTTATGGCTTTAGCATGCTTCTAATTGCTGTTCTACTCCCCAAAAGTTATAAATCAAAATCCTTAACTCCGCTTGCGGTTAAACTTCCAAAGCGTGTGATTTTGCGCATGTTTCTGGCAATATTTTTTGGCACTTTTGCCGGCTTGCTTGTAATTGGGAACCTCAAACTTATTGGTTACGATTATTATACCGATATGCAACTTTCTTTAGCCATAATGCTTTTTGCAGCAGCCAATATTTCGGGGCGTATTTTCTGGGGCTGGATGAGCGATAAGTTCCCAATAATACTTCTATTATCCATTGCACTTAGCATGCAAGGACTGGCTACTTTCCTGATAGGGAATTTTCAGTTTCACTTGTTAGTTTTCTATCTTTTGGTTTTGCTCATTGGTGCCGGCTTTGGAGCTAACTTTGTTGTTTTTATTCATGAAACCGCAAGGCTTTTTGGCACAAAATTAATCGCAAAAATATACCCGCTGATTTTTTTAGGCTATGGTATAGCCGGAATTTTTGGACCTTTAACAGGAGGAGTTTTATTCGATATATTTGGTAATTTTAAAATGGCTTCATTCATTTCGCTAATTGTGAGCATTACGGGGATTTTGATTTTTGGCACAAAACGCCCAATGAAGCAAACTCAATTAGCTTAGTGCCTAATTTAATTCTATACAAATAGTGAAAGTTGGTACCGACATAAAATATGCAGCATCCCTTATAAAAAAAGGGAAAATAGTTGCCATGCCCACCGAAACGGTTTATGGCCTGGCGGCAAATGCACTAAATGCTATGGCTGTGGCACGAATATTTGAGATGAAGGAAAGACCAACCTTCGACCCGCTTATTGTTCACATTTCATCAATTGAACAGTTGGAAACCTTGTTTAGAAAGCCAATCAGTCCTTATGTTTACACCTTGGCCGAAGCGTTTTGGCCGGGACCTTTGACCATTGTAAGCACCAAAACACCCGAGGTTCCCGACCTGGTAACATCGGGACTTTCAACGGTGGGTGTTCGTATGCCATCGCATCCGGTTGCGCATCAGCTCATTAAACAATCGGAAGTTCCTCTTGCGGCTCCCAGCGCCAATAAATTTGGCCGCATAAGCCCTACCATGGTTTCACATGTACTAAAACAGAATTTCAAGGCCGAATATATTCTTGATGGTGGCATTTCGGACTATGGCATTGAATCAACCGTGGTTTCGGTGCAAGAAAACGGGATAAAAATACTGCGGCAGGGTGCCATTACCGAAGACGATTTGGTGAAGTATGTTGAAGTTTTATCGTCGACCGATGAAAACGAAGAAGTAGAAAAACATGCGCCCGGCATGTTGAAAAGCCATTATTCTCCGCACAAACCCCTGTATATCTACAATAATGAAAATTACAATTCTTTTTTGCCTGGAACGGGATTCATTATTAAAGAAAACAAAGACATAGGCTTACCCCCCGGAATTAAAACAATTGCTTTGTCGGAGAATGGTAATATGGCCGAAATGGCTGTGAAACTATTTAGCGCCATGCATACCATGGAAGACGATGAAAATATAAAGCAAATATATATTGAAGCGGTTCCCGAAGAAGGTATTGGCAAAGCAATAATGGACAGGGTGAAAAAGGCGGCTTATAATTACATGAAATCCTGATTGCCCTAATGTCGCCGCTACACGGTTTTTGACTGCCCGCCGTAGGAGGGGGCTTGTGCCTTGTTCATTCGGCTACTTAATTTCGTCGCCATGCGACTTTTCTATTGACCTTACGTCGCTCAGTGCACCTCAGTTCAGTATTCTCAGAGGCTGTAAAACAGAATTAAGCAATTACAAAAAAGAGGCTGTCAAAAAAGCAATTATTGGTGTCATTCTGAGCTTGTCGAAGAATCTTTTGCATTGAAAAACAGATGTTTCGACTTCGCTCAACATGACACAATAGACCTTGCAATCTTTTTTGACAGCCTCTTTAATATTCTATTAACAAGAATTACGCTTGCGAAATAGCTACTGCTACTGCAACACTGGCTCCTACCATGGGGTTATTTCCCATTCCAATTAAGCCCATCATTTCAACGTGGGCAGGAACAGAAGAAGAACCGGCAAACTGAGCATCGCTGTGCATGCGGCCCATCGTGTCTGTCATACCGTATGAAGCAGGGCCGGCAGCCATGTTGTCGGGGTGTAGTGTACGACCTGTACCGCCACCCGATGCAACAGAGAAATATTTTTTGCCTTGCTCTAAGCATTCTTTTTTGTACGTACCTGCAACAGGGTGCTGGAAACGTGTTGGGTTTGTTGAGTTTCCGGTAATGGAAACATCTACGCCTTCTTTGTGTAAAATAGCAACACCTTCGCGTACATCGTCGGCACCGTAGCAGTTCACTTTTGCACGATCGCCATCAGAATAGGCAATGCGCTCAACTTCTTTCACTTCGCCTGTAGCGTAGTCGAATTGTGTTTGCACATAAGTAAAGCCGTTAATGCGGGCAATAATTTTAGCGGCATCTTTTCCCAAGCCGTTAAGGATAACGCGCAAAGGCTCTTTGCGAACACGGTTGGCCGATTTAGCAATACCAATGGCGCCTTCGGCTGCAGCGAACGATTCGTGGCCTGCAAGGAATGCAAAACACTTAGTTTCGTCGCGCAATAGCATAGCAGCCAGGTTTCCGTGGCCAATACCTACTTTACGGTCGTCGGCTACTGAACCGGGAATGCAAAATGCCTGAAGGCCTTCACCCAAAGTTGCTGCTATTTCAGCCGCATTGGTTTGCCCTTTTTTAATGGCAATAGCTCCACCAACGATGTATGACCACATGGCATTCTCAAATGCAATGGGCTGGATTTCTTTCACAATATTATATACATCGACACCTTTATCGTCGCATATTTTTCTGGCTTCTTCCAGCGACGCAATGCCATATGAATTGAGGACCTTGTTAATTTGGTCGATTCTCCTGCCGTAGCTTTCAAATAATTGTTGTTTCATATTTTTCGTCCTCCTATTCTTTACGTGGGTCAATAACTTTAACTGCTTCGTCAATACGACCGTACTTGCCCGATGCTTGCTTTAATGCTTCGTTGGCATCGGTACCGGCTTTGATCATGTCCATCATACGGCCCAGGCTAACAAATTCGTAACCGATAATTTCGTTGTTTTTATCGAGACCGATTTTTGTGATATAACCTTCGGCCATTTCCAAATAGCGGGGACCTTTAGCTGTAGTTCCATACAGGGTTCCTGTAACGCCGCGCAAGCCTTTACCAAGGTCTTCAAGTCCGGCACCAATTGGCAAACCACCTTCAGAGAAAGCCGTTTGCGTGCGTCCGTAAACAATTTGCAGGAATAATTCGCGCATAGCTGTATTGATGGCATCGCACACAAGGTCGGTGTTCAATGCTTCTAAAATAGTTTTACCGGGCAATATTTCAGATGCCATGGCAGCTGAGTGAGTCATACCGGTACAACCAATTGTTTCAACCAAGGCTTCTTCAATGATGCCTTCTTTCACGTTAAGGGTTAGCTTACAAGCACCTTGTTGTGGTGCGCACCAGCCTACACCGTGGGTCAAACCCGAGATGTCTTTTACTTCTTTGGCTTTTACCCAACGACCCTCTTCAGGAATTGGAGCCGGGCCATGATTTGCACCCTGTGCAACACAAATCATGCCTTCAACTTCGTGTGTAAAACTCATTTTTCCAATAGTTTATTTATAACCATTATTTATATTTAATGGCCGCTATCCGGTTTTTTTTGATGCAGCCATTTATGCTTATTATTTTTGGGAATTTATTAAGCAAAAACGAGGGGCAAAAATATAAAAATATTGGAATCATGCGGTATAAAACACCTGTTCCGAAACAAATATAAGGTTGAATTAAAGCTGAAATTTAATTAAGCTACCAGTCCATGTTTTGGGTAAGCGATTCCCTGATTATTTTCCTCAGTTCCATTTGTTTGTTCGAAACGGCAAAGCGTGCAGCAGGCCTGTATTTTTCGGCATAGCGTGGCCGGGCCGGGCGGTACGACATATTGTCCATGGTGCCCCTCACATCAACACCGAGCTGAATGGGCAGCGGGCTTTCAACAAGTGAAATGTGGTAGTCGAAACTCATGTCGAAATTGTGGCGCCCGGCAACAATGGCTTTGTAGCGGTCCATCACAATCAGGAAGGGGTATACATCAATTTCTTCGCGGAATATGGTGAATTCGGCCGAGAGGGAATCCACCCTGTTTTCGGCTTGTTTTGTAAAGCGCAGGGTTTTGGCAATTTCGCTGAAGGTTTCTCCGTCCATGAGCACCAAATCCTGTCCTGCCACCGAAGCAGCTCCACGCAGAGTCGACATCTTCAAGTTGTAGGTCGAGTCGAGATATGTTTCAATGGCCAGGTGAAATTCACCTTCGCCGCCAAATGAACGTAACATGGGCATTAGCGAATCAACTTCGGGAATCATGCTCAAAAGTTCCGAGATTTCCACATCGAGCATGTGGTAGTCGAGCCCCAGAAAAAGATGGTTTTTACGCGGCGTGCGGTACATGGCCGTGAGCTGCATGCGGGCTGCCGGTGTTACCAGGCGCATTTCATCGAGCAGCAAAATGCCGTCGTAAACGCGCACTATGCCAGTAATATTTGTAGCCGAATCTATGCCGAACGAAGCATTGTCGATTTTTGTATTCAGCGTTATGTCAATTCCTTTGGGAACCATATACGGGCCTGCATCGCTGACTACCGGGCCTCCATTTTCTTCAACCTGCACCTCTTCATAGCCAATGCCACTGGTGAGGTTCATTATTTGCATTACATCGGTGGTGCTCGATTCAAAATTAAAATTGCCCCGCAGGATTGAGTCTTCCCTGAAATACGACAAAACATTCACAAGTGTACCCGAAAGCCTGAAATCGGAGCGGTCAAGTACAATACTGCTTTCTTCAATGTTGAATGTTTCGGGGGTGAAGTCCAGTTTAATCGAAGGTATTTCTATATCGTAATTGAAGCCATCGTAAACAATGTAGCCTTTTTCCATATTGAGCAAACCTTGCGGCTGCCATTGTAAAAATATGTCTTCCTGCTTGCTGTCGTAAACAATATTTGATTCGATATTCATTTTTGCAATGTCGGCAAAACTTTGCCCCACTTTTCCGTTCATTTCGTTGCTGCTGAAAGCCATTTCAATGCCTATAATGTCGGGGTTTTCAATTCCGGGCGCTAACATTATTCTGCCAATTGGCTTGGTCAAAGCTATGGACATTGTGTCCATGCTTGCGCTTAATGCATCAATATTGAATGAGCAGATAATGTCAGGAACGCGCGTGGTGTCCATAACATCGGACATTTCAATGTTAATAAAAGCATGCTCAAGCGCTACATCGAAGCTGTCGGGCATAAAGGCCGAAAAGTTTTGCGAAAAAACTGAGGCTGATATAAAGGCGGTATTAGCCGATTGCGGTGCATGGGCGGGCAAAGAAAATTCGATGTTTGTTTGGTCGCTTTTCACAAAAATGCTGTCGTAAACCGCATCGAGCGCATTTATGCTTAGCGTACCGGCCAGTTTCATTTTATCAATTTCAAACTTTTCGAGTTGCGCCAAAGTAAAAGCCGATTGAATTTTTCCGCTGGCTTTACCCTTCATTTCTATATTTAAGTTTTCAGGAATAAAAGGCTTGAACTCTTCGAGCGTGAGCTTGCCATTGCTTTGCAGGTCGAGGTGTATGTCGGAAAACAATTGAGTAACTGTTCCTTTTGTGCTGATTTGCGATTGAGGTGTTTTTGCATCGAAGTTGTTAATATGCAATACAGTGGCCGCATCGCTAAGCAAGTCGGATGTAAAGGTGATTTCGCCAAAAACATCGTGCAATTTCAGCGGAACATCAACATAGCCCAGCGTTCCGTTTTCGAGGCTTATGCTCATATCGACCAGAGGCATTTCGTTTTGATTGTAGATGCCAATTACACTTCCCGTTGAGGCCACAAGTCCATCGGCTTCGATGCCTTCGTAATACGATTGAAACGAAGGGGGAACCAACTCCAGCACCCTGGCAAGTGGCGATTTATTCAGTATAAACGAAAGGCCGAAAGAGGTATCCTTGCTGTGGGAGTCGTAGGCAATGGAGCCGCTCATTTGCAGGTCAACATCGTTAAGTACTCCCTTTAGATTATCGATTAAGAGTTCTTGCTTGTCAAACACAAAATCGGACAAGAGGTGCATTTGCACGGGTGTATTCAAAAGGTATTGCTCATTGAAATAATTGAACGAAACGACACTGCGATGGATTTTCACATCGCTGCGAACTACATTTTGCTCCACCGCTGCATTTATGAGTGCATGGAGTCCATCGATAAGGGCATACATTTTCTCAACATGGTCGATATACGAAATATTGGTGTTTACAATGCTTATGCCATCAATTGTAATGGGCAGCTCTTCTGTTTCAGGGGCTTCGTTGTTATTTTCAATATTGCCGACCTCACTAACGGGGAAAATAGAATAATTATTAATGCCGGTTGAATCGACAAAAACATTCACGGTTCCATTGGTGAATTTCAATTCATTAACATGAATTTCTTTTCTTTTTCGCCAGGCATCAACATCAACAATGGCCAGCATTTGCTGCGCTGCAACAAGTGTATCGTTTTGTGCACCGGGGGTTGGGTTTATGAGGGCAAAGTCGGAAATTTTAAGACCAAATTGCGGAAAAGTACTGAAAAATGTGAGTTCGACTTCGCCAATCTGGCTTTGGCAGGTGAGCATTTTGTCGGCTTGTTTGCGCACAATGGGCGTGAGGCGTTCTGGCGTAAAAATAAGCCAAAGTGTTATGCTTACTGCAATTAAAGCAACTGCAAGCAAGGATAACAGTGTTATTAAAAATATTTTCAATGCCCGCCTCATGGGTTATTCTTTTTATGGTGATGTGCTTACTTTGGTAAACGAAAATGTTTTTCCAAAGCTGTCTTCATATTTCAGCGAGGTTTCGCTTAGTTGGGTAACTGTATAAATTTTGGGTACAGTGCCCCCCATTTCCATTATGTGAATGTGGGTTAGTTCAGCCTCAACCAGTGTCCAGGTAAAACTTTGTGCTTCGTCCTCCATCACATCGTCGCCTTCGTCCCAGGTTGTTCCTGTACCATCAATAAGGTATTTATAATAAAGTGTGCCCGACTCCCATTTCCCAATGAGCATCGATTCATCGAAAGAATCGTCGAAGTCGATACACGAAGTAACAAGAAATAAAGAAAAAAGCAGCACCGAAAAATAAAGAATAATTCTTTTCATAGCGATAATATTACAAGATTAAACTTGAACTAAAATAGAGAAAAATCCATTAAAAAACACCATAACATACATCAATTAATTCTGTATGTTATGGTGTTTCTTTATGCTGAAAAAATTACTTCACCGGTGCTGCCGGAATTTGAGGTAATGGTTTTCTGTCATTAAGTTCTTCGAGAATAATTTCGATGGCCTTATTAAGCTGCTGATCTTCACCTATGAACTCTTTATACGGGTCGTTCTCAATCATTATATCAGGCTCTACTCCTACACCCTCTATCATCCAGTTTCCATCCATGGAAATAGAGGTGAACTGAGGAATTCTCAGGTCGGTGCCATCGACAAAAGGCAGAGAACCTGTAATACCCACAACACCACCCCATGAACGAGTTCCCACTATGGTTCCAAGACCCATTTCGCGGAAACCGTATGGGAATAGGTCGCCATCGGAAGCCGAATATTTATCGATCAATGTAACCTTGGGACCCACAAGCGTTTCACGAGGCACTGGAGTTACCTCAGGTGAATTGCGTCTCATATTGGCTCGGTATGCTTCGCGTGCCAAACGCTCGAGTATCATGGGTGAAACGTTTCCACCTCCGTTTCCACGGTCGTCGATAATGAGTCCTTCTTTATGAAGCTGCGGATAAAAATAGCGCACAAACTGATTCAATCCGTTAGGCCCCATGTCGGGAATATGAACATATCCAATTTTTCCGTCGGTCGCTTCGTTCACTTTTCGGATATTATCGTTTACCCATTTGAAGTAGTAAAGTTCACTTTCGTCGTCGATGGGTTCAACCAATACTTTCCTCGCACCTTCTTCCCGGGGATTGCTGTTTATGGTCAGCTCGACAGTTTGGCCGGCTTTACCAACCAACAATTCAAAAATATTGCTTAGCTGATTCACCGGCTGCCTGTCAATGGCAATGATAAAGTCACCTTCGCTTACATCGACACCGGGAACCTGTAGTGGCGAGGCCAAAGACTTGCTCCATGGAGCGCCGTCGAGAATTTCATCAATTTGGAAGAAGCCCGAATTGTGTGCCGAAATTTTGGCTCCCAGCAATCCAGTTTTGATTCTTTCAGGAGTGGGTTTTTCTCCGGTATTGATATAGGCATGCCCCGCGTTGAGCTCGCCAATCATCTCACCCAAAATATAGTTAAGATCGTCGCGATGGTTCACATAGGGAAGTATCTCACTGTATTTATCATGAATGCTTTTCCAGTCGACACCGTGCATGTTTTCCACGTAGAAGAAGTCGCGCATTTGTCGCCAAACCTCGTCAAAAATTTGTTTCCACTCGGCTTTGTAGTCGATGTGCATTTTCACTCCCGACAAATCAAGCGGCTTGTCTATTTTAATGGGAGCAGAAGGCACATCAATCACACTCCAGTTACTACCCTGTGCCACCAACATTTTTTTGTGGTCTGACGAAACGGTATATCTGTAATTCCCCAAATCTTCTTCTTTTTGATTTTTAAAATCGTACCTCATGAGTGAGCTTTGATTCGATGCCCCCTGAATGGTGCGATTGTAGAACAAAATACCATTAATGCATTGTATATTTGAGTAGTATGCAGGCTGTATGGGCAGAGCTACAATTCGCCTTTCAATGCCGTCGAAATCAATTTCGACAAGTTCATTTTTCTTATCTTCTTCTTTTTTATCGCCTTCACCATTTGTCGGAACAACGTCGGTGTTTACCAAGGCAAAGGGTGAAGGAGTTTTTTTGCTGAGCATGGCCGCATACACCCTGTCGGTGTTAATATATGCATGATTCCACTCGGTACGACTATAGGTTGGATTAAAATCGCGTTGCGATGAATAAAGAAGATACTTGCCGTCGCACGAAAAAGCCGGACTCGATGAGCTGTACCATTTTTCAGTGACTTGATTGATATCTCCGCTTTCTACATTTACCAGTTTGATAACATTCATTTGGTTGGGCATACCGTCGGAGAAGGCAATCCAACGACTATCGGGGCTCCAGTTAAAGTCGCCCAGGCGCGAAAAGGTACTGCCGGCCAATTGTTTTGTTCGTCCATTATCAACTTGAGTAAGCATAAGTCTGTAGTGCTGATCGTTCCATGCAATGTAACGACTATCGGGGCTCCAGCTGAAATTGAATTTATAGGTATCGCTATCTTGCGTAAGCTGCTTTGCTTCTCCTTCACCATTTGCTGCCTGAATCCAAATTTCGTATTCACCGCTTTGGTCAGAAATCCATGCCATCCATTCGCCATTTGCCGAGTATTTGGCTGCACGGTCGTGAGCATGTGGACTTTGGGTATGATTATAAGTAATTCCTTTGTCGGCCGGCACAGAGAAAATATCGCCCCGGGCAGTGAAAAGAACCCTTTCGCCGGTAGGCGACAAACTGGCCGAAGCTATATTCCCCGACACATCGGTAAGGGCCTGCCGCGCAAATCGCATATCGTTATGAATCACAACTTCAATCTGCTTAATTTCACGGGTTTTTGCATCGAAGGTGAATAAGAATCCCCCTTTTTCGAAAACAATTGTATTGCCGTTGTGCGAAGGAAACTTAATGTCGTAATCGGTAAAATGTGTTACTTTTTCGGTTTCTTGGGTATTAGTGTTATATACAAAAAGGTTCATTGTCCGATCTCTGTCCGAGAGAAAAAATATTTCGTTGCCAATCCACATGGGAAACAAATCCTGTGCATCGTTTTGAGTGATGGCTTTGGTTTCGTTTGTATTAAAATCGCGCACCCAAATTTCGTCAGCCATTCCACCCCGGTAATATTTCCAGGTTCTGAACTCGCGAAAAACCCGATTGTAAGCCAATTTTTCGCCATCGGGCGAAAATGATGAAAATCCGCCTTCGGGCATGGGGAGTTGCTCGGGCAAGCCACCATTTACCGAAACTTTATATAACTGCCCTTTAAAAGAATTAAAAGAGTTCATGCGACTGCGGAAAATAATGTTTTCGCCATCGGGAGTCCAAGCCATTACAATGTTGTTTGGTCCCATACGATCGGAGACATCATCGCGACTAAGGGTTGCAGTATAGGTTAAACGTCTGGGCTCTCCACCGTTTGCCGGCATAACAAAAACTTCGGTATTGCCGTCGTATTGTCCGGTAAAGGCAATTTGCGAACCATCAGGCGAAAAACGGGCAAACATTTCCATGCCCTCGTGCGAAGTAATTTTCCGGGCAATTCCACCATCGATGGGTACAACATAAATGTCGCCGGCATGGGTGAATACTATTTGTGTGTCACTCACACCCGGGAAACGTAACAAACGTGCTTCGTTTGCATACATAATAGCGGGCACTAAAAACATAATGGTAATTGATAACAACAGCTCTTTTAGCTTCATAGTCCTATATTTTTATTTATACTAATTTGGTAGATTATTATTCATGGTGTAAAAATATCAATGTTTAAGAATAATATCAACGGCATTCATCATACTTAAAAACAAAAAAGCCTGAAATATGTTGTTTCAGGCTTTTTATTGATTATTGAGCATTCAATGTTTATTCTGATTTTGAATATATTATCGCATTTATAGCACCCGGATATATTTGCGTACCTGTTTTTCGGTCGAAAAGCCCGAACCCATTATTGCCAGTGTACCCATTGTCCCAATATACAGGCACAAGGCCATATTCAAGTGCAACATGAGTGACATAGGACAAATAATAATGCAGTGATTCTACATGATTCTCGTAACCGCTTTCGGGCGACATACGACGTATTGCTCCATATTCGCCCAAAACAACGGGAATGTCTTTGTCGATGAATTTGCTTTTCATTTTTCCGAAGGTTTCTTTTACCCATTCTTCCTGTCCCCACAACGACACATCTCCTTCTGCAAAAGGTTTACCCCATTGTGATTTATGGTCTTTGCCTTCGTTCAATGCAAAATCGTAAGGATCGTAGTAATGCACTTCAACCATTAAGCGATCGGGAGTAATATCATTTGGCAAAACGAAATAATTCACGGTGTGTTCAATATTCGTATTATAGCCTTGCACAAGCAAATACCTTGTTTGGTTACGTTTTCCGCTAGCACGCACAGTGTTTACAAAAGTTTGATTGAAGGAGTTTTGCACTTCGGCATTTTCCTGAGTGGGTGCATCCCAATTATTTGTTACATGCACTTCGTTGGTTCCGGCAAAAAGTAAATAATCATTGTAATCAATAAACCGAAGCGCGATTTGTTCCCAAAGTGCTTCAACTTTATTGTTCAATTCTTCCTGTTTATTGTAAAAAGGTTGATTGAGCCAACCCCCGTCCCAGTGGAGGTTAATAATTGCATACATGTTATTATTGAGCACATAATTTACAACTTCTTCTACCCTATTAAGCCACTCTTCTTTTATTTGATGCGTTTCGTTGTTTTCGAGCTGGTGCGACCACGACACAGGAATGCGCACGGCATTGAAGCCGGCAGCTTTTACTGAATCGATTAGCTGCTGAGTAATTACCGGATTTCCCCATGTAGTTTCATCGCCGGATAGCACCCCCTTGTTTGCGTTTATGGCCTCAAGCGAATTACCCAGATTCCACCCTACACCCATATCTTTTGCAAGTTCTATTGCACTGATATTACGCATATCAGGGTATTCAACCTTTGCGTTTTCAACTAAATAAGAAGAGTCGCTGCTAAGCACTAAAAGAGATAATACGACAAGTGTTAAGGTTAAAAGAGACTTCATTATTTCTGTATTTCAATGTATTTTTTTGAAATGCAAAAATAATAGAACAAGTCACAGCAAGCTCAACATGATGTAAACAATGCGTGTACTAAATGTATACACATATTATAAAAAAATACGTTTTACTTGTTCCGGAACACAATAGTAACAGGAGATCCTTCAAAATCGAAATACTCGCGTATTTTGTTTTCTAAATAACGTTTGTAAGGGGCTTTTATGTATTGCGGTAAGTTTGCATAAAAAGCAAATGTGGGCGTAGGCGTGGGCAACTGAGTTACGTATTTAATTTTTATAAGCTTCCCTTTTGTCGAAGGTGGAGAGAAATGCTCAATTGCCTCAAGCAAATATTCATTTAGCAATGAAGTTTTGATTTTCTTTTTACGATTTTCGTATACTTTCATTGCAACTTCGAAAGCTTTCAAAATACGCTGTTTGGTCAATGCCGAAGTGAAAATAATGGGCACATCGGTAAAAGGAGCTATTTTTTCTTTTATCTTTTCGGTAAATAACTTAGTGCTTTTATGGTCTTTTTCAACTAAATCCCATTTGTTTACCAGAATCACCACTCCTTTTTTATTTTTTAGAGCCAGATTGAATATATTCACATCCTGAGCTTCTAGTCCCTGCGTGGCATCCACAAGAAGAAGGCACACGTCGGAAGCTTCGATTGCACGTATTGAGCGCATTACCGAGTAAAACTCGATATTTTCGTGCACTTTTCCCTTTTTCCGGAGTCCGGCAGTATCGGCCAGAATAAAATCGTGGCCAAATTTGTTGTAGCGCGTAGAAATCGTGTCACGCGTGGTTCCTGCCACATCAGTTACAATGTGCCGATTTTCGTCGGTAAGCGCATTTATGAGTGACGATTTACCTACGTTAGGTCTTCCAACAATGGCAAAATGAGGTATTTCGTCCTCTTCTTCGGATGTACTTTCAGCTTTAGGAAATGCTTCAACCACTTTATCAAGGAGGTCGCCGGTTCCGCTTCCGTTAATCGACGATATGCAAAAAATATCGCCAAGCCCGAGGTTGTAAAATTCGTACGAATCGGCTATACGGGCATGGTTGTCAACCTTATTTACTGCAACAAAAACCGGTTTATCCACCTTACGGAGCATTTCAGACACGGCATCGTCAAGATCGGTTACTCCAATTTCAACATCAACCACATAAATTATTACATCGGACTCGTCAATTGCCAATAGCACCTGACGTTTTATTTCTTCTTCAAAAACATCGGTTGAGCTGGCTACATAACCACCAGTATCGATAATTGAAAACTGTGCACCATTCCATTCGCCTTTTCCGTAATTACGGTCGCGAGTTACTCCCGACACATCGTCGACAATTGCAGTGCGCGACTCCACAATGCGATTAAACAAGGTCGATTTACCCACATTGGGCCTTCCTACTATAGCTACTATATTACTCATCTATTTTTTCCTTTTCTTAATGCATTTCGTATCCAAAGCCTCGCAACTTTTTGTCTTCATCGCGCCAGCCTTTGCTCACTTTTACGTATAATTCGAGAAACACTTTCTTCTCAAAAAATTCTTCAATATCTTTTCGTGCGTCGGTACCAACACGCTTAAGTGCCTTTCCCTGATGCCCTATAATTATTCCCTTTTGTGTTTCGCGATTCACATAAATCACCGCCCGCAACCTCAATATTCTGGCTTCATCTTCAAATGACTCCACCTCAACCTCAACCGAGTAAGGTATTTCTTTTTGATAGTAGAGCAATATCTTTTCCCGTATAATTTCCTGAACAAAGAAACGTTCATTTCGATCGGTAAGTTCGTCTTTTGGGAAATAAGCAGGCCCTTCGGGTAAATGCTCCATAATCATATCGAAAATCGGAGCAATATTGAATTTTTCGGTAGCCGAAACAGGCAGTATAGTAGCTTTAGGTAATAGTTCTTTCCATTGCTCAATCAATTCAGCTACTTTTTCCTGATCGGATAAATCAACTTTATTTAAAAGAAGAATAACGGGAATTTCCGATTGCTGAACACGCTCAAGGTAGCTTGAGTTTTTATCTATTTTCTCAACTACGTCGGTCACATAAATAATCACATCGGCATCAATAAGTGCAGAATCCACAAATTTCATCATGTTTTCCTGCAACTTGTAGTTTGGTTTCAAAATACCTGGAGTATCGGAATATACAATCTGAAAATCATCGCCGCTTACAATTCCTTTGATACGGTGACGAGTGGTTTGCATTTTCGAAGTAATAATTGATATTTTCTCCCCCACCAGAGTATTCATAATGGTTGATTTTCCTACGTTAGGGTTGCCTACTATATTTACAAAGCCTGATTTATGTGCCATGAATTGATTATATGTGAATTACTACAAATATTCTGCAAAGATAATTGTTTTTAAACCAACTACCGACTTGATGCAAATTTCGGTTCAATTAATAACATAATCGCAATCTGTAATACTCATTTTTCTACAACCAGTTGTAGAACATATATAAATCAATGCCATAACTGACTTTTTTATTCGTATTTTCATTTTTTTATTTTTAAATTGGTAGACATATTTAGAACCTAAAACCGTAACAATATGTCAACTGAACCTGAAAGCACTGTAAAACCATGCGAGTGTAGCCAAGTTAACCAAGATGAACTTTATGAACGTTTAACTACAATCGTAAGGTCTCAGCGTACCGTACCGGGCTCTCTAATCCCGGTTTTGCAAACGGCACAGAATTTATTCGGCTACCTGCCCGAAAAAGCCCTTCGGATTATCAGTAAAGAACTAAAAAAACCCTACAGCGAAGTTGCCGGGGTAGTGGGTTTCTATTCCTACTTTTCAACCACTCCCAAAGGTAAATACACCATACGCATTTGCCTTGGCACTGCCTGCTATGTGCGTGGCGGACAGGATGTGCTGCGTGCCATGCAAAAAGAGCTGAACATTGATGTGGGCGGCACAACCCCCGACCGTAAATTCTCGCTTGAAGTGGGACGTTGCTTTGGCGCATGCGGCCTGGCTCCCGTGGTAATGGTCGACGACCAGACTTTCCAGCGGGTTCGCCCAAATAAAATAGGCGAAATACTCAATAGTTTCGACTAGTTTCCGAAATCATATATCAACATATTCCATTGCCCAAAAAGCATGTTTATTCATGATTATTAAAGAATTCCTACAATGAGTAAAAAAAATAAAATAGATTCACCCGAGAAATTTGAATCATACCTGAAAGCATTAAACAACGATTATAGTCAGGCTTACAAGCAATCAAACGAAATTATCCAAGTGTGTACCGGAGGTGGCTGTATTGCATGTGGTTCACTGAACCTCCATTCTGAACTTAAAAACAAACTGGAAGAAAGGGGTATTGCCGACAAGTTCAAAACATTGCCGGTGGGCTGCATGGGTTCTTGCTCAAAAGGTCCGGTGCTCTTGATGAAAAAAGCAGGGGTATTTTATGAAAACGTGCAAATTGCCGATATTGACGAGCTCATTGACCAACAACTGTTAAATAATAAACCTGTTGAACGTTTGCTAAACCATAGCGATGAAGATGGTAAGCCAATTCCACAGATGAAGGATATTAAACTGTTTAACCGCCAGAAAAAAATTGTGTTGAGGCGGTGTGGGAATATCGATCCTACAAACATCGACGACTATATCGAATCGGGCGGATATTCATCACTGCGGAAAGTACTGACACAAATGACCACCGATCAGGTCCTCGAAGAAGTGAAGCTTTCGGGTTTACGTGGACGTGGCGGTGCAGGTTTCCCTACCTGGATGAAATGGAGTTTTGCAAAAAAAGAAGTATCCGAACAAAAATACATACTGTGCAATGCCGATGAAGGCGACCCCGGTGCATACATGGATCGCAGCACGCTCGAAGGCGATCCCCACAGTATAATCGAAGGCATGGCAATTGGCGGTTTCACCATTGGTGCAAGCCGTGGTTTTGTTTACGTAAGGGCCGAATACCCCCTGGCTATTGAACGCCTGGCAAAAGCTATTGACGATGCACGCGAATTGGGGCTTATCGGTGAAAATATAATGGGCACCGGTTTCGATTTTGAGCTGGACATCCGCATGGGATCCGGTGCCTTTGTTTGCGGTGAAGAAACCGCGCTTATTGCTTCCATTGAAGGAAAACGGGGCGAACCCCGTCCGCGGCCGCCATTCCCCGCAGTTTCGGGTCTTTGGGGCAAACCTACCGTGCTCAACAACGTGGAAACCCTCGCCAATATCAATACCATTATTGAAAAAGGCGGCGAATGGTTTGCTCAATACGGAACAGGGAAAAGCCGCGGGACAAAAATATTTGCACTGGCCGGAGCCATCAAAAACTCAGGAATGTACGAGGTGCCCGTGGGTACCACGCTGGGCGATTTGATTTACGACATTGGCGGTGGAACCAACAGTGGAAAACCTTTTAAGGCTGCTCAAATTGGCGGTCCTTCGGGTGGGTGCATACCCAAACAACACCTTAATGTATCGTTGGACTATGAGTCGCTCAACGAGTTGGGTGCAATAATGGGCTCGGGTGGTTTGGTTGCCATGGACGAAGATACCTGCATGGTTGATGTGGCCAAATTTTTCCTCGATTTTGTGGTGGAAGAAAGCTGTGGAAAATGCACGCCCTGCCGTGTAGGTACCAAACGCATGTACGAAATACTCGACCGCATTACTACCGGCCATGGCCGCGAAGACGATATCGACAAACTGGAACAACTGGGGGCATGGATTAAGGAAACCTCGCTTTGCGGGCTGGGGCAATCGGCTCCAAACCCCGTGCTATCTACCATTCGCTATTTCAGGCACGAGTACGAAATGCACATTAA
>SKHV01000233.1 GCA_007116765.1 Prolixibacteraceae bacterium
CGTGAAACATCCTCAGAAGTTAAAGAAACACCCCCGGCATACGGCTGGTTCGCCTCTCTGGCTAAACACTTATTAGAGCTATGATACTTTTGAAGTTGAAATCCTTGGATTGAGTACTGGCTGATATAATCATAATGTTGCTTTCTAAACTTGCAATTTAAAACGCAGTCACTCTCGTTCACAAGTACTTCTACCCTATCTTTTTCTGGTATTGATTTTAGAAAACTAAAATCACGGACCTTGTCAGGTGGAAGAACAACAATATCATGGGTTTCTAATAAACCAGCAATATCATTATCACAATAGCACACGGATGCTACAACCTTATATTTAGGGAAAGTTTTTTTTATGTAGTCCCTCAGTACAGCTGTAGCTACTATTACCCCATTTAAACTATGGTGGCAACTTTCCAACATGTAGTTACAGGCTTCGTTGTCAAGATGTTCAGTACTTACAAGGGTGTTGTTGAAAGCAAAATTAAAACCAATACCATTATTTGTGTAGTTCATAACACCTTTTGCAGTACATGCAAGGCAGCAAGACTCTACCATGGTACGTCTACCACCGGCCCAAATGCAGTTCTGAAAAGTATCGTACACCGAAGCTACTAAGTATTTCTCACCAACTTTATTGTACTCAAGAAACTGGATAAAGTCATTATAAAAAACTAACCCACCAGCAACGTTCCATTTTATACTGTTTAGCATAGCTGCCCTGGCTATTAGAGCCTAAACACATCAGGTGTAATCATACTAAGGTCATAATTGCAGTCAATATTTCTAAAAAATCTGTATTTCTCAACACTGGAATTGCAATCCAGCACAGAAAAACAGAAACCATTGTCTGCAACCTGATCCATGATATCATACACCAGCCCATTATCATACAAGAACCAAACCCCGTCTTTGTATATACGAGCTGGAACCTTGGTGCTGCTAGCAATAATTCGTTCTTTGTTCCATGGGGTTACCCGAACCTCTGTAAGGTTAAGGTGTACCAACCCAAGATCGTTAAATATAGGTAAATACGATTTTAAGAGGTCAGCATGCCCAGGCCAAGATGGCTCCTCAACAGTTGTTATAAAACCCATCTTGGAAGCTAGTTCAAGATTATCAAAAACATTTTTTTGGTTATGTGGTGAGTACAAAGAAGCTGTAACATGAAACCTCAGTTCATCTATACCCCAATCTTTTAGCGTAGTGAGAACTTTTTTTGTTGCTAAAATTCCGTTCGTATAGAGGTGCTTATAAACGTGGTGCCCATGCTTAACTTTTATTTTATCAAAGATGTCAATGAACTCTTTAATCTCATCCATGTACAAAAGTGGCTCCCCAGCACTTCGAAAACAAAAAGTATCGGGGGCTAATTCCGGCTTGTAAATAGCAGCATGTAGTTCAGAAGTTCGCTGAATAAAAACATTTAGGTCAGATAAGTCATCGGTCTGTTTATGGGGATAAAAACACATGGGGCAAGAACACTGGCACTCTTTGCCTATATCCGCACCCATAGCTATTGTAGGAAAAAAACAGGATACGCAACCCTTGGATATTTGGCCCACATGGGCACAATGCCCATGTACACTTTCCGTTATTGATGCATTTTTTTTCCTTCGCAAATTTTTCTGTTCTTGCACTTCCAGAGAATTAATAACTTCCACATCGCCCCCCTTTATTTATTGACAGGAAAATCACTGAACACGCCGTCGTACCACGATTCTTCATCGTGTACATACCCCATACGAATTTGTCGGCAGCGTTCTATAGCAGAATTGCAATCAAGAACAGAGAATTTATAGTTCTTTGCGGCAACTTCTTCCATCACATCGTACACCAATCCTCCGTCATATAAATGCCAGAAGTAGTCCCTATACAACCCAACGTTATCATTGTTTTTGTAGGTACTTGTGATGTTATGCTTGTTGTGCTCAGTAACTTGAACTTCAATAAGATTCAAATGCTGCACCCCGATGTCTTCAAAAATTGGAAGGTGCTTAAAAATAAACTCCTTATGGGCTGGCCAAGAAGGCTCTTCAACTGTAACTATGAACCCAGCTTTTTTAGCCTCGTACATATTTTGTAAAACCACATCAGAAGATACTGAAGAGTACAAGGAAGCGGTAATATGAAACCGAAGCTCGTGAACATTCGCTTCTCTAAGCTTAGCCAAAACATCTTTCGTGGCTAAAATACCGTTTGTGTAGAGATGGTGGTAACACTCCACACCACGTACTTCCTTAATTTTTTTGAAGATTTCAGAAAATCGCAAAATCTCGTCAATATAAATTAGCGTTTCCCCAGCACTCTGATATGAATAGGCGTATGGCTTAAAATTTTCATCGTAAATTCGAGATGAGAAAGATCCAAATTCTCGGTTAGTTGTATCTGGGTCGCCCCAGCCTCCTTTATCTGAGTCCTTACGTGTTGGATCGTAGTAACACATCGGGCACTCGCACATACACTTAGTACCAATTTGGATACCCCCGCTATCAAGGGTTTGAAAACAACCTTTGCACGCATACGAAATTTTACCTGTATGCACGCAATGCCCAGTTATGCTGTTTTCAATTGTTGGTATACTTTTGATGCGAGCAGCCTTCTGAGAAACAACGTCCAGAAAGTTTAAAACTTTCATCGGTTTTCCTGAAGACGGTTGTAGATATCAACAAGAAGGGTAATTGCGTTGTCTAATGCTTCATATTCTTCTTCAGTGATATACATCGCAGCAACTGGTTTTTCCTCACTGAGCTTCTTAGCTTCCTCGTAAGAAATGGTTTCGCACACAGTGCCCTGGTTGCTGGTGTTTGTAGTCAAATTTTTGTCGAGAAGTCCCATTTTTCATAGCTCCTTTTTGCGTTATGGTTTACAGAAAGATGTTTGAACAACATCTACATTTGAGTTTGCTGTTTCAATGTCAACAAGGCCAAGCTCAACAGCTCTTTCCAAGAGCAGTTTTTGATATTTATTGTCAATTTTCATAAACTTACAATGCGCTCCTTTGACTTGGATAAAAGGAGATCCATACTTATCATAATTCTCAGCTAAGCAACGAAAACATCGAAATCGTAATTCACAATCCTGGCATCCAACAATATCCTCTGGGCCGTAGCCAATGAAAAGGTTTCTTCTGGAGTCTTCAATACCTTCGAAAACATTTCCAAAAACCGTAGATTTATTGGTGTCAATAAACCGAAAATGGTGGCAAGGGTAAATATCCCCAGCAACATCTATAGTACAGTAATTTTTTCCAGCCCCACATGGTATATCTTGCCCAGGACTAAGAATTTTTGAAAATGGTGAAAAACCTTGGAATGTTTCTAGGGTTTTTCTAGTGTTCAGGTCGTGAAGTATTTTACCTGCAACCAAGCCCATTTGTTGGTCGTATAATTCAATATCCAACTCTGAGTAGTTATCATCCTTTGCTGGCAGGAACCAGATATTGAGGATTCCCCATTGGTACCTAAAAAAGCTATAGTTCTCGTAAATAAAAGGAATAGAGTCTTTTGTAACTACGCTATGAATTGTTGCCTTGTTGTTAAGAAGGGTTTTCCAGAGGTGTATGTTTCTTTCAACTAAAGCAAAAGAACCTTTACCAGATTTCAGAACTCTGTACTTGTCATGTACGTGTTTAATACCATCAACTGATAGTTGAACCTGTGTGAACAAATTATTGTGCTTAGAAATAACTTCAAATATCTTCTTGTTTAAAATTGTACCATTCGATATAGCATGAATTGAAAATTCGATTGGTAAATTAATAGATAGTTCTGAAGCAGTTTCTAGGATGTATTCTATCCCAGGAATGTTAAGAAATGGCTCTCCCCCAAATAAAGTAATATCACACACTGATGTTCCGTGAATTGTGTAGTTATTTTTGATTAGCTCAAACGTGTGGTCAATAACGGGAAAGGGCATACTCTGATAAGCATGCCCTATACCTTTACGCTCGTAACAATACTTACACGCAAGGTTACAATCTTCCGAGAGAAGTAACGCATATGCGTCTAAGGGCTCCTTTTTATTGTGCATTTAAGTAATTCTTCTCCGGTTTTGGTTATGCCCCTCTAGATTGACAAGGGCAATCATAACGTGGGCTACACCCCCGGGCTGTTCGTGATTGACACGGGCAATCCCAAACAACCCCTGAACAATGGTGTCCAGATCCACTAACAGATACTGTGTTGCAGGATGCAACCCTATTGTTACAGCTACATCCACCTTCCCACCAATGACTATTGCATGA
>SKHV01000277.1 GCA_007116765.1 Prolixibacteraceae bacterium
ATTTCGGCTTTTAGTTTTATATTTGTCCGAATAAAGTGCATGAAAAACTGCATAATATATACTGATACGGAATCTATTGTGCACAAAAGGTGCACAAATAAAAGTGTTGTGTGCCATATAAATAAAAGTTTATGGAGTTACCAAAACAAATTAAGGAGTTCAAAGCTATAGATTCCGAAATGCTAATCAATCCAGATTTTGGAATTAAGAATTTTAGTGAGATTAAACTAAAATTTGAAGAAACTCAAAGGATTATTTCAGAAATGATTCAACTTGCATTTGGCCAAGAAGATTTTCCAGAAGGCATAAAAGCTCAAATTCTTCAAATAATAAATGAATTCAATGGGCATTTTAATCAAATAAAAAATTACAGCCTTGAAAAAGATGGCGCGCAACAATTTAGAACTCATAGACAAATTCTTGATAATTTTAACAATTGGTATAGTTTCATTAATCAAGGCTTTGACAATCAGGGCAAGCCTAAGAATTTTCTAACTATTTATAATGCAACTAAGAATATTGCAAATGAATCTATTTCAAAAGATCAAGAGAAATTAAAACAATATATAACTGATGCGAAAAAAGCAAAGGCTGATATTGACGATATTCTTAACGCATTAAGAAAAAAATCAGCAGAAGAAACTGTTGTTGATTACGCAAATATTTTTAGAGTTCAAGCAGAAACATACTCTTCCTTTAGATTTAAGCTCAAACCTTGGGCTGATAAAGAAATCAAAATAGGTGCTTCTCAGATTTGGCTAATTGTCGGTATAATTTTGGGAGCGACTTTAATTTTTGCAATTAAGTACATAAATGAAATATTTCCATTCAACGGAAATGAAGAAATTGAAATTCGTATCATTCAATTAATTACAAGATTTGCATTTATTTCTTTCTTGATATTCTTAGTTGGATTTTGCTTTCGTCAATTTTCAATTAGTAAACATTTATACACTATTAACAAACACAGACAAAACACACTAGATTCTTATAAACTTTTCTTGGCAAGTTTAGACAGAGAAGATGGAACCACCAGAAATGCACTTATGATGGAAGTAGCAAAAGCTATATATGAAGCAGGAAGCACAGGTTATATCTCTTCAAAACATCAAGACAATTCGCCATCAATAATTGAAATGACAAGACTAATAAAAGAGGAAAAATAATACGGCACACAACAGCACCTAAGAAAACATGGGGCAGATAGTGGTTTCCGAAAGGTTGGTTCTCTGTAGCAACTTTCCGTTGCGGTGGACAGGTAATCGCTCCGAAATGCCCCACGTTTCTTAGCTGCCGACCGTTGTGCGTCAGTGTAAAAAGCCAACGCTCGGTCAAGCACATTTGGTTTTTTGCCAACGCTAAAAGCCAACGCTAAAAAAACCAAAAGAGCTTGCCCCTGCCCACCCGCGACAAGACAATGAACATTTACACTATTAGACAATGTATTTTTACTATCTTTGACGTGTTAAAAATTAATTAGGCTTCAATGAACCGAATTAAAGAAGTTCTGAAAGAAAAAGGTATTTCGCAGACTTGGCTTGCCAAAAAGTTGGACAAGAGTTTCAACACGATTAACGAGTATGCCCGAAACGTGAGACAACCAAGTATTGAGGATTTGTATCGCATTGCAAAAATTTTGGACGTTAACGCCAAAGATTTATTGAAATGAACATAATCCTTTTATTCTATATAATCCCGTCAGGGATTGAATAAAAGGATTATGTGAATTCCATGTGACCATTGGAAATAAACAAATACACATGAAAGAAGAATAATGACTAAAGAGAATCAAATAGAAGAAGCATTAATTAAGCAACTCACGGAGCTTAAATATATCTATCGTTCTGATATTGTCGATAGAAAATCGCTTGAACAAAACTTCAGAACCAAGTTTGAAGCACTCAACCGTGTTCGCTTGTCTGATAATGAATTTTTAAGATTAAGAGAAGAAATCATCAATCCTGATGTGTTTGCGGCTTCCAAATTATTGCGTGAAAGACAATACTTCCAACGTGAGGACGGAACGCCATTGCATTATACTTTGGTAAACAACAAAGATTGGTGCAAAAACGACTTTGAAGTCATCAATCAATTACGTATCAATACCGAAAACAGCCACCAACGCTACGACATTATTTTGCTGATTAACGGCTTGCCCGTGGTGCAAATCGAATTGAAAAAAGGAGATATTTCGCATAGAAAAGCAATGCAGCAAATTGTGGATTACAAAAACGAACCAGGCAATGGTTACGGAAATTCACTGCTTTGCTTTATGCAGTTGTTCATTGTGAGCAATGCCAATAGAACACTTTATTTCGCCAATAACAAGAACCAACATTTCGCTTTCAATGCAGACGAACAGTTTTTGCCTGTGTATGAATTGGCGGATATCGACAATAAGAAAATCAACGGACTGTATGATTTTACCGAAAAATTCCTGACCAAGTGCACGCTTGGTGAAATGATAAGCAAGTATATGGTTTTGGTGGAAAGCGAACAGAAATTGCTCGTGATGCGACCTTACCAAGTGTATGCAGTAAAGGCAATTGTTGACTGTATTCACCAAAACAGAGGCAACGGCTACATTTGGCATACCACAGGAAGCGGTAAAACCTTGACTTCATTTAAGGCTTCTACCTTATTGAAAAGCAACAATGACATTGAGAAATGTTTGTTTGTGGTTGACCGTAAAGACCTTGACCGACAAACCCGTGAGGAGTTCAATAAATTTCAGGAAGGCAGTGTGGAGGAAAACACCAACACCGAAACTTTGGTAAGGCGTTTACTTTCTACCGACTATGCCGACAAGGTAATTGTGACCACCATTCAAAAATTGGGATTGGCGTTGGATGGAACACAAAAGAAAAACTACAAAGAACGCTTAGAACCCCTGAGCAACAAACGAATGGTTTTTATTTTTGACGAGTGCCACCGTTCGCAGTTTGGTGACAATCACAAAGCCATTAAAGAGTTTTTCCCGAATGCGCAATTATTTGGCTTTACGGGTACGCCCATTTTTAGCGAAAACGCTACTTACCAAATTAGAGAAGGCGAAGAAGCATCTTACAAAACTACGGAAGACATTTTCCAAAAGTGTTTGCACGCTTACACCATTACCCACGCCATTGATGATAGAAATGTACTGAAATTTCACATTGACTATTTCAAAGGCAAAGGAACGCATCAGGCAAAACCAGGCGAACAAATTGCCCAACAAGCAGTGGTGGAAGCTGTTTTGGACAAGCATCATTCCGCTACCAATTCAAGGCGTTTCAATGCAGTGTTGGCAACGGCTTCTATCAACAATGCCATTGAATACTTTCAGCTTTTCAAAGAAATTCAAAAAAAGAAACAGGAAGAAAATCCTGATTACACAATGCTCAATATTGCGTGTGTGTTTTCGCCACCTGCACAGCTCATTGCAAAACAAGGTGACCAGCAAAGTCAAAAAAATGCAGCTGACATCAAGCAAATGCAGGAAGATTTGACACAAGAGCGTGAAGACAACAAACAAAACCCTGAAGAGAAGAAAAAAGCTTTGATGGAAATTATTGCCGATTTCAATACACAATACGATACCAATCACGACATCAATACTTTTGATATCTACTATCAAGACATTCAAAGCCGAATAAAAAATCAGAAATACAGCAACAAAGACTACGCACAGAAAAACAAAATAGACATTACCATAGTGGTAGATATGTTGCTCACAGGGTTTGATAGCAAATACCTGAACACCTTGTATGTGGACAAAAACCTGAAATACCACGGATTGATTCAGGCGTTTTCACGAACCAATCGAGTGCTGAATGATACCAAACCTTATGGCAACATTCTCGATTTCCGTTCGCAACAGGAAGCCGTAAATACAGCCATTGCCTTGTTCTCAGGCGAAGACAATGGACGAGCCAAAGAAATTTGGTTGGTTGACCCTGCCCCTGTGGTGATTGATAAATACAAAGAAGCCGTGGAAAAGTTGGGCGAGTTTATGCAAAAACACAATTTGGTAAACGAACCGCAGGAAGTTTATAACCTGAAAGGGGATGCTGCCCGCATTGCTTTTGTAAAGAACTTTAAGGAAGTACAACGCCTTAAAACCCAATTAGACCAATACACCGACATTGACGAAACCCAACAAGCCCAGATTGAAGCTATTTTGCCAACGGAAAAGTTGCTTGAGTTCCGTAGTTCGTACATAGAAACCGCCAAGCAATTA
>SKHV01000309.1 GCA_007116765.1 Prolixibacteraceae bacterium
GCCTTCATTATTCACCTAATCAATTTGCCAGAGGTTTAAAACTCGATAAAAGCGAAACAATTGGTGTAATAGCACCCGATATTTCAAACCCTTTTTTTGCCGATATTATCAAAAATATTGAAAAGGAATGCAGGCAAAAGGGATATTCAGTTTTGATTGGCGATAGCGATGAAAACCCCCTTTTAGAAGAGCAAATGGTGGAGCGCTTCGAAAGCCGTAAGGTCGATGGACTGATTATTGCACCAGTAGGATTAAGCTTTTCACACCTAATTGAAACATATAATCGTGGATTACCAATGGTTGTTGTCGATCGTTCACAACAAGGTCTGATAATTCCTTCGGTAACTTCAAATAACTATAAAGGGGCATACGAAGCGGTTGAATTGCTGATTAGTTATGGTCATAAAAAAATTGCCTGTATTCAGGGCTTGGCAAATAGTCAATCGAATAACGACAGAGTAAACGGTTATATCGATGCGATGAAAAAATATGGCTTTAGCAGTAATGAATTGTTAATTTCGGGAACAGGTTTTACGGTTGAAAACGGGTACGAAAGTACTTTACTGTTTTTAAAAACGGACATTAAACCAACAGCAATACTTGCTTTAAATAACAGGATTTCGCTTGGTGTTTTACAGGCTGTCGCCGAAATGGGCGTATCAATTCCTGATAACCTTTCCTTGATTTCATTCGATGAACAGGTATATTCAGCATATTTGAACACTCCTATGACTACCATTGAGCAAGATAAACCTGAAATTGCACGTTTAGCTGTTCAGTATTTATTCAGTCAAATTGATGATGAACCGGCAGTAGATGAGCAAAATAATGAGGAGATACCAACAAAAATAAATATGCGAAAGTCAATAAAAAGACTATTGTAACATTTTGGATATCGTTTTTTTTCATATATTGCGCAAACGTTTGAGCTTTGTGATAAATCAATTAAATTTATTCAAATATGATTGTAATTCATTCTTATGCATGGGCTGTAGTTCTAACTGTAATCACCATGTTGTGTTGGGGTTCGTGGGCCAATACCCAAAAATTGGCTTCTCAAAAATGGGCTTTTCAGCTTTTTTACTGGGATTATTCGATAGGGGTTTTGCTGTTGTCGTTATTGCTTGCATTTACAATGGGAAGCATAGGTGCTGAAGGCCGGGGCTTTATTGCCGACATATCGCAGGCGAATATTAGTGCATTGGGTTCAGCCTTATTGGGCGGTGCTGTATTCAATATCGCGAATATCCTGTTGGTGGCTGCTATTGCAATAGCGGGAATGGCCGTAGCTTTTCCAATTGGAATAGGGTTGGCACTTGTTGTTGGGGTAGTGGTTAATTATATTGCCACACCACTCGGTAACCCCTTGATTCTCTTTATAGGTGTAGCTTTGGTTGCTACAGCAATTGTTATCGACGCATTGGCCTATCGCAAATTACCATCATCTACCGGCAAATCAACTACAAAGGGGATTCTTATTTCTCTATTGGCCGGATTGCTAATGGGTTTTTTCTATCGCTTTGTGGCTGCCTCGATGGTAAGCGATTTTGCAAATCCCGAAATTGGGAAACTGACCCCATATACAGCATCGGTTGTTTTTGCCCTTGGTTTGCTCGTTTCAAATTTTTTATGGAACACAATTTTTATGTACAAACCCCTTGCAGGCGAGAAAGTAACTTATACCGATTATTTCAAAAAGGGGACACCAAAATTACATTTAATAGGTATTCTAGGTGGTGTAATTTGGAGCCTGGGTATGACTTTCAATATAATTGCTTCTGAACAGGCAGGTTTTGCCATTTCGTACGGACTCGGACAAGGTGCTACTTTGGTTGCAGCTTTTTGGGGCGTGTTTATTTGGAAAGAATTTAAAGGTGCCAAGGGGGTAAACGGACTGTTAACTGCCATGTTCACATTGTTCTTTGTGGGGCTCGCTTTAATTATTCTATCAAGATTATATTAAAAAAAACGGTATGCGGTATATTCTTAAATTTTCCATGCTATTTTTATTACTGGTCTCTTTATCAGTATTTAGCAACGCAAATGAAAGGCCTCGTATAGTTGTGACCACCGATGGCGAAACCGACGATAAGGCATCGTTTGTACGGTTTTTATTGTATACAACCGACTTTGATATCGAAGCCCTTATCTACACAAACTCCAAGTGGCACTTAGAGGGTAACGGTACACAGTGGATGCACGATTTTATTGATGTGTACGATAAAGTGTACCCGAACCTGAAAGTTCACCATGCAGGGTATCCAACCGCAAGTGAGCTAAAATCGAACATTTATGTGGGACAAATGCAAAAAGTGGGGCGCGAATCGGTTGGCGAAGGTTTCGATACCCCTGGTTCTGATAAGATAGTTGAGGTGCTGCTCGATGATGATCCACGCCCGGTTTGGTTGCAGGCCTGGGGAGGGCTCAACAATATTGCCCAGGCTTTGTACCGTATAAAAAAAACGCACCCAAACGAACTTGAAAGGGTAATTGGCAAAGCCAAAATATATGCCATTTCCGAACAAGACGATTTAAGGGGATGGATGATTGAAGAGTTTCCCGAGGTGGAATATATTCTCAATGCAACCCAGTTTTGGAGGGTTATTGCCTATGCTGGGGATAGAAAAAATCCGCTTGTAGAGCATGAATTGTATACTTCTGAATGGATGGATAAAAATGTTAAAAGCGTTAGTCAGCTCGGCGCAATTTATGACAGGGATGAACTTGAAGAAGGTGATACCCCGGCATTTTTGTACTTTATCGATACCGGTCTGCGGAGCCACCTGAACCCCGAATGGGGAGGGTGGGGCGGACGCTTCGAGAAAACCACTCAGGGTAATTTTTGGTTGGACGCAAAAGACGATGGTGACAACACAAAACCTTTGTGGCGTTTTATTATTCCAATCTCTGAAGATTTCGCAGCGCGTATGCAGTGGACTTCAGCTTCAGAATATAAAGATGCCAACCATGCACCAGTAGTGAAATTGAACCACGATTATGAACTAAGCGTTCAAGCCGGCTCATTCATAACATTGGATGCATCGGCAAGTTACGACCCCGATGACGATAGGTTAATTTATAATTGGTGGCAGTACAAAGAAGCAAGTGATTTTGATGGGGAAGTTGAAATAGAAAGCCCGCAATTGTCAAAAACACAAGTAAAAATACCTCTAAATGCGAAAGGGCAGGTGGTTCATTTGCTTTGCGATGTTAAGGACGACGCTGAGTTTCCAATGACCCGTTATGCAAGGGTGATTATAAATGTAGAATAAATTATAAATATCAATACTTATTATGAAAAATAAATATATAGCCTTGTTAGTAGTAATTCTGATAATTATTTTTATGTCAGGTTGTTGTGAACAGCAAGAGAAAAATATGGGGAATAAAATACATGTGATTTACGATACCGATGCCAATAACGAGGTGGACGACCAATTTGCATTGGCTTACCTGCTGTTTAGTGGTAAGCACTTTGTAGTTGAAGGGGTAACCGTAAATGCAACCAGCAGCCCCGATGGGTATAGTAATTACTCTAAGGTTGAATGGCATTACGATGAGGCCAAGCGGGTAATGCAATTGTGCGGTGTTTGGGGCGAAATACCGCTTTATACAGGCGCGCAAGATGCCTTTGATGAAATAAAATCGTATGTAGATGAGCCTGACTTTGACGGAAACGAGGCGGTTGATTTTATTATTGAGCAAGCCATGAAGCCACGCAATGAGCGACTGGTATTGTTGCCCGTAGGCAAATTGACCAATATTGCCCTGGCCTTGAAAAAAGAGCCCCGTATAGCCGAAAAGGTGCACATTGTTTGGTTAGGATCCAATTATCCCGAACCGGGCGAGCATAATCAGGATTGGGACATCCCGTCGATGAATTACATACTCGACGTTGACGTGCCTTTCGATATGGTTACAGTAAGGTATGGCGATCCATCGGGTACAAGTGCCGTTATGGTGTCGAAAGCTGAAGTGTTGCGCCGTATGCCCGGTGTTGGCCCACGTACAAGCGAACCTGTAACTGGTCGTCATGGTGGTGAATTCTATACTTGGGGCGATTATGCGGTTTCGCTTTACAGCAACTATGGTATGTGGGGCGATCCTCCGGGCAGGGCACTTTTCGATATGGCTGCTGTGGCCATTCTGAAAAACCCCGACTGGGCAGAAAGCTATATGCACCCGGCCCCGATTTTTACCGATGGCCAGTGGGTTGA
>SKHV01000410.1 GCA_007116765.1 Prolixibacteraceae bacterium
AGAGCGCCTTAAAAGTCTCGATAGCCATACCGAAGTTATTTATGGAGATAGGGGAAATATTTATAGTGCCGATGGGCGCTTGCTGGCAACTTCATTGCCATATTACGAAATTCGTTTCGATTTGGCAGCTCCCGGTGTTAAGGAGGTTTTTACCGACAATATTGATGCATTGGCAGCAGAATTGTCAAAAGTATTTACCGATCGTTCGGCCTGGCAGTTTAAAAACGAACTTCAAAATGCATACAAAAATAAACGCCGATATCATTTGGTGCATCCGCGAAAGGTGAATTATGACGAATTACAACGAATTGAAGAGTTTCCCATTTTTAACAGGGGGCAGTATAGGGGTGGATTTATTGCGGAACAAGAATTCGTAAGGTTTACTCCTCACGGAAACCTTGCTTTCCGCACCATAGGGTTAATGAATAAGGGTGCCTATGGTGGTGTGCACGGAAGCATGGGTATTTCAGGAATCGAAGCTGGGTACGAAGGGTTTCTGCGTGGTGGAGAAGGCCTTGTAGTTCGTCAAAACCTTTCGGGACGTTGGGTGAATGTGAGTGCAGTTGAGCCCGAAAACGGAAAAGATATTGTAACAACCATTGATGCCTATTTGCAGGATATTGTGGAAAATGCCTTGCGTAAACAGCTTGTAAAAAGCGATGCCGAATATGGAACGGCAATTTTAATGGAAGTTGAAACCGGTAAAATAAAAGCAATTTCGAACTTGGGGAAACAAGGAGAGAGCTATTCCGAAATATACAATTATGCCATTGGCCACGAAGGGTGCACCGAACCCGGTTCTACTTTCAAGCTCATTTCAATGATGGTGGCTCTCGAAGGTGCAAAAATTGATACATCCGACGTTTTCGATGTTGCCGACGGGAAATGGAATATTTACGATAAAACAATTTTTGATAGTGACTACGGATATGCCCACCATGGTGAACTCACGGTGAAACAAATTTTCGAAAAATCGTCGAACGTGGGAATCGCAATGCTTATCGACAAGCATTATCGTGGGCGCGAAAGGGAGTTTATAGACAGACTTTATAATCTGGGGTTGAACCGCTCGCTGGGTATGGGCTTCAGGGGCGAAGCTACTCCATACGTGAAATACCCTAGCGATAATAACTGGTGGGGTACATCGCTGGCATATATTTCGCATGGTTACGAGCTGCAAATGTCGCCTATGCACACCCTGGCATTTTACAATGCTATTGCTAACGATGGGCGTATGATGAAGCCCATGTTTGTAGAAGCGGTGCTCCACAATGGTGAACAAGAGAGAAGATTTCGCCCAGAAGTGATAAAGAAATCGATTTGTTCAGACGAAACATTGGGCAAACTACAAGCCATGCTCGAAGGAGTGATAGAAAATGGTACCGGAAGAAGCCTTAAATCCAATTTGTATAATTTCGCCGGAAAAACAGGTACCTCCAAAGTACTCGACCTTGAAACCGGTTATTCGCATAGGCGGTATAGAGCTTCATTTGTAGGGTATTTCCCGGCTGAAAAACCAAAGTATTCGTGCATAGTAGTGATTTCTGAACCCAAAGGTGCTTTTTATGGTGGCTCAGTAGCCGGTCCGGTTTTCCGTGAAATAGCCGATTATGTTTACACTACCGACCTTACGCTTGATGTAGCTCAAACTGTAAAGAATACACACGAAACTATTGTGCCACCAATACTTAACGGCCTGATTAATGAAACATTGCAGGTGGGTAAATATTTAAATATTGCCCTTGCTGATAATGCCGACGAAGCCGACTGGGTAAAAGTAGTGAGAAACGGTGAAGCAGTATCACTCACTTCTCAAAAGGTAATGGAGCATAAAATGCCCAATGTAATTGGTATGGGAGCTTCCGATGCTATTTACCTGATTGAAAAAGCCGGAATGAAAGTGAAAATGAATGGTGTAGGACGAGTCCGGAAACAGTTTCCCGATGCCGGAGCAGCATGCCGTAACGGCCAGCTGGTTTACATCGATTTGAGTTAACATTATTTGAAAAACGAAAAGACATATAAAGTATGACTTTAAATCAATTGATAAAAGAAATAACAGTTAGCGAACTTAAAGGGAGCGCGGATAAGATTCTTGCAGGTATTGCTTTTGATTCGCGTCAGGTGCAGGCAAACTTTTTGTTCTTTGCACAAAGGGGCACGCATTCCGACGGACATCAGTTTATTACTAAAGCAATAGAAAATGGAGCTTCGACTATTGTCTGTGAAGAGTTGCCCGAAAAAATGCTGCCCGAGGTATGCTATATAAAAACACCCGATACTTCAGAAGCTCTTGGAATTATTGCTTCGTATTTTTTTGGTAATCCATCTGAAAAACTAAAGCTGGTAGGTGTTACCGGAACAAACGGTAAAACTACTATTGCTACACTTTTACACAATATGGCTCTAAACATGGGGCTTGGCTCGGGATTAATTTCAACCATAGCCTACAAAATTAACGAAAAAGAGTTGCCGGCTTCGCACACCACACCCGACCAAATTACACTCAACAAACTTATGTCGGATATGGTTGAGGCTGGTTGTGCCTATTGCTTTATGGAAGTAAGTTCGCATGCTATTGACCAAAAACGCATAGCAGGCCTCGATTTCGATGGTGCCGTTTTTACAAATATCACGCACGATCATCTCGACTATCACAAAACATTTAGTGCCTATATAAAAGCCAAAAAGCAATTTTTCGACAAATTAAAGCCCGAAGCTTTTGCGCTCACTAATATCGACGATAAAAACGGAAACGTGATGCTGCAAAACACTGCGGCTGAAAAAAGAGGGTATTCGTTATTTTCTTTGAGCGATTATAAATGCAAAATACTCGAATCGCATTTCGATGGAACCTTGCTGAATATCGATAAGTACGAAGTATGGTCTCATTTTGTAGGACGTTTCAATGCTTATAATTTATTGGCGGTGTATGGTACCGCTTTGCTCTTGGGTTTCGAGCAGCAGGATGTGCTGGTTGAGTTAAGTAAGCTCAAGCCTGTAGCAGGTCGTTTCGATATTGTACGTAGTAATATAGGCGTGTATGCCATTGTTGATTATGCTCATACTCCCGATGCTCTGGAAAATGTGTTGACCGCAATTACCGAAACACGCACTAAAAACGAACAGCTTATTTGCATAGTGGGTGCCGGTGGCGACCGCGATAAAACCAAGCGTCCCGAGATGGCATCCATAGCCTGCAAATACAGCGATAAAATAATTCTGACTTCTGATAATCCACGCACCGAAAATCCTGTTGATATTCTTTCCGATATGGAAAAAGGAGTGGATGTAGTAAGTAGAAAGAAAACACTTGTTATTAACGAAAGGCGTGAGGCAATTAAAACAGCTTCGATGTTAGCTGCACCGGGCGACATTATTCTTATTGCCGGTAAAGGCCACGAAACCTATCAGGAAGTAATGGGCGTTCGTCATCATTTCGACGATAAAGAAGAAATAATGAAAGCTTTTGGACTAATTTAACTGAAACTGAAAAAGTAAAGCCATGTTTTATCATTTATTCGATTTAATAGACCATTGGAATATACCCGGACTGGGAGTAATGCAGTACATTTCGTTTCGTGCTGCGGCAGCGGTTATTCTGTCACTCATTATCACTTTAATTTTTGGGAAACAAATAATTCGTTACCTACAAAAAAAACAAATTGGGGAAGAAGTACGCGATTTGGGGCTCGAAGGACAAATGCAGAAAAAAGGAACCCCGACAATGGGAGGTATTATTATTCTGGCTTCCATTATTATTCCAACATTACTTTTTGCACGGCTCGACAATGTGTATATATGGTTAATGTTAATTACCACTGTGTGGCTTGGCTTCATTGGTTTTATCGACGATTATATTAAAGTTTTCAAAAAGGATAAAGCTGGATTAGCCGGGCGTTTCAAAATTTTGGGACAAGTGGTGCTTGGGATGGTTGTTGTAGCTACCTTGTACATTAGCGGCGATGTGGTGGTGCGCGAAAGAGTTGTAGATTCGAATGGTGATTATTTAACACAAACTCATGTTGACCAAATAACAGGAAATCAACAAGAACAATATACAACCCGCGATGTCAAATCGACTGTTACCACTATTCCGTTTGTGAAAAACCAAGAGTTGGATTACCGGTGGTTTGTTAGCTTTTTGCCTTCGCAGTGGCAAAACTGGGCTGTTTGGATAGCTTATGCTCTCATTATTATTTTCATTATTA
>SKHV01000281.1 GCA_007116765.1 Prolixibacteraceae bacterium
GATCACCACCAAAGGAATGCCGTTGACGAACAACAGCACATCCGGACGTTTGTTGATGCCGTTTTCGATGACGGTAAATTGGTTGGCCACCACAAAGTCGTTGTTGTCCGGGTTGTTGAAATCCACCAGCCATACCAAATCCCCGCGTTGCTGTCCATCTTTTTGGTAGCTTACATTGATGCCTTCAGTTAGTAGTCGGTGAAAGGATTCGTTGTTGGTGAGCAATTCCGGCGAATGGATACGCTGTATTTCCTTAATGGCCTCTTGTTGCGCTTCCGCAGGAACGGCGGGATTGATGCGCTGTACGGCTTTGGTCAATCGGGTGGAGAGCAGGATATCTTCGTAAGAACTCCGTTCTGGGTTTTCGCCATCGTGGGCAATACTTGGGGCATGAATGTATTGGTAGCCCAATTGTTCAAGCAGGTTGATGGCGAAATCTTCGATGGTGTTTTCGGTGATGCGGGTCATTGAATGTAAAATTTATCACCGGTCCATTTCAATGGATTATTGATGATATATTCGGAGATGGTTCGATAAGATTTTTCATTGCGGATGATATGATCGTGATATCGCGATTGCCAGGCAAAATCGGAATTGATTTGTCGCGCATTTTTGGTCACACCGATTTTAAATCCACGGATAATGGATGCCAAATTTTTGGATTGGGGCCCGAATTTGTTTTTGGTGGTAGGCAACGGGGTATCGGTTGGTTTATCGGTAGAGACGCAATGCATTGCGTCTCTACGTTGCGCATCCCGTTGCGCATCCCGTTGCGCATCCCGTTGCGCATCCCGTTGCGCATTATATTCGTTTTTCCCAATACCGATAATGCCATGAAAATGATTGGGCATTACCACAAATTCCCCCATCCATAAATTCATATCGGGGCGCATTTCAAATGTTTTTAACCATTCTGCATTGACGATTTGACCTATAGCGGATAATTCCATTTTCCCATCCGATATTTCCCCAAACCAACATGCCCTGTTTTTGGTACAAATGGTTACAAAATATGCCGCATTCCACCCATAATCCCAAAAAGGGGCACGGGCGGAAGGAATGCGGTATTTGTTTTTAAACCTATCCATATCGTTTTTTATTCAGACACGATGTGTCTCTAAAATTCTTTATTCAATGGCGGCAAGCATCCGTGGATATCAAAATACCGTTGCATGATTTGTCCCTCTACATAGCCCGGTAGATCTTGATGTTGTTTGTCAAAAGTAACAAACCAATAGATATCCAACCCATCAATGTTTTCCTGTTCCATTTTATGCTCAAAAGACTGCTGCCGCCTTAGGCCATCATGCTCGTTGTTGATACGTGCTTTGAGCAATTGGTTCTTAAATCGGCCATTTTGCAAAATCGTGCCGGATTTCCCAATGTAAACCAAATCAATCTTGCCACCGGCCAAACGCACAACATAATACACTCCGAGCAAACTTGGAACATCCCTACTTTGGGTGCTTAAAACATCTCCTTTTTGAAAAAAGAAGTGGCCGGTGTTTTTGTATTTGGTTAGTTCGTCAAACATACGGGTTAGTTTTTTCTAAAATATTTGATGATAAAGTATTTGGTGGTGTTTTTGGATATTATTATATTGTTTCCTACTAAATTTAATCTGAACACATCTCAATGATTTCATGAATTAATGTTTTGACATCATCAAATACTTGTTCGCTTGTCATTGCGTTAGCGATATCCAATTTTGTTATTCCGAAATGAGTACATATTGGTTCAATAACAACTTTGCCCTCTACATCAAACAAGGGTTGAATTTGAGGTTGTCTATCGCTAATTGTATAGTTGTCAACAGGAACAGCTATTCCATTTCTATCTCTAATTTGGTTGCGTATTTCATTTTCAGTTATAGATGCTGCTGCTGCTATGGCTCTGGGACAAATCAAATAGTTTTCAATTTCCCATCTCCTCCACTTTCTACACTTAAACTCTTTTCTATTTTCATTGTAATCATCAAATAGACCATCTGAAAGATTGATATTCGTTGTGCCGTATTCATCATTGTCTTTATCCTGTAGACTTAGACATTTTAATGTATCTAAATGATCTTTCAAATGAAGAAATAATTCTTTTCTTTGTTTATGCTTATTAGCATAACCCCATACAAAAAGATTGTCTGGCCAATTCAAACCAAGATTACTAGTCCATACTTTTAAAATTTCCTTGTCAGATTCATTTTCAACGAATAGAATTCTCTTCTTCTGCTGAATTTGATTGAAAAGTATGTTATGTTCGGTTCCTAAGCCTGCTAATAGAGTGACTTTCTGACGTTCTTGTGTTAAAAATGAAATGCTATCGCCATCAACCTTTAGAATAATGTTAGGGTTTACTCCTTTAATTATCTCTGAAGAATGTGTAGAAAAAAGTACTTGTTGTTCATTTCTTCTGGATAAATCAATGAGTTTTTCAAACAACTGCCATTGTAAACTGGTGTGAAGATGTGCATCAGGTTCATCCAACAATAGGAGATTTATGTTTTTATCAAGAGCAAATGCAAATACACTTAGCCACTGGAGAAATCCGCTACCTTCTGCCATAATATCCCTTTTTGCAAATCCTCTAAAAGGATAAAGCCTGTTCCCTGGTAAATTTCCTTTTTGCATCTCAATTGAAATGTAGCTATGAAAATCTGGATTAAATTCTTTTGGAAACAAATAAACTTGGAAGACTTCGTGTAGATTTCTGTTCAAAATCTCGAAAGCGTCATTATTTCTAAGGTATTCCCAACCCTCACTTGATATTCGTCCTCGATCATCTGTATACTCCCTTTTAGTCTCTAGGTGTTGAGAATAGAAATCAATGATTAGGTTTCTCAGAACTGAACCAGCAAGTCCTTGACCAATCTGTCTGTTTCTTTGAGCTTTCGGCATCCAGGCTTCTTTGCTTAGAATCCCTGCGAAAGGGGGTAGGTATGCTATTTTAGGGAGGGGGGTTTCATAGTTTAAGTTATGCTCCTCTACTTTAATATAAACCCGCTCTTGGGCAAAAGCAAACCCGAATTTCAAGAAGTACTCTTGACTATCTATTTCCCAATAGGCCTTAATCGACATAGTGTAAGTAGTTCCTGTACTTAGACTAGTCCAAAGGTATTTGAGATTGGGGATGTTTAAAGGAGTGAAATCATCAATATTGATTCCTAAACTTCTTTCGTCATTGAAAAACTCTTCGCCTCTCTCATAATAATGAAGTGTTTTACAGAATTCCCACACTGCTAATGAGTGAAGAATGGTGGACTTACCCGAATTGTTCGCGCCAGCTAATACTTGAAGCTCATCAGGTTTCAGGTTTATCGTTTTTTGTGTAAAACGTTTGAAGTTGGTCAGGTCAATTCTTGAAATCATCCTCTTTATTATTTTTATGTTCTTCAACCCTCACCTCCCCACTCATCAACTTAGGTAGCAGCGTATCGCGCAGGTCGGTGAGGGTGCGGATTTGGGTTTGGTTTATCTGTTGCTTTTTGAAAATTGGTTTTACTCTATTTGAATAGTTTTTTAATACTTCATTTGGAACCTTTGGAGCAAAAAATGAAAATATTTCATTCGGTGAAATTCTTTGATGACTGCCACTTGTTCCTCCAACGCCAGACGAGATATCACGGTAGTTTATAGAATTTGTTAGCCATCCATATAAGAAATACAAATGATCCTCATTATTTGGTTTTAAGACTTGAAACTCGGTAGAGCAAATAGCGTTATCAGGCACATTTTCAAGTATTAACCAAACTCGTTTATCCTTATGCGGATTTAGTTTTGAAAACAAGATTGTGTTTTCCAAAACTTGGTACTTATTACTTCTGATTTCTTGACCAATCTCAAAAATTGGTTCTTTTCCTGCATCAAATCCTGGAATACTATAGTGAGCGAATAAAACTAAAGGTTTGACGCTTGATTTTATCGACACCTTCGAGTGTTCAGCATAATCAGAAACCATTATTTTCTCCCACCTCTCATCCGCCTTCTCCACAAACCACTCCCGAAACAGCGTCTCCGCCATTTGCTCCAGGGTTTGGTTTTGGCGGTGCAGTAGGTCTATTTTGTCGTCTAAGCTGGAAAGGACGGAGGCGATGGTGTGTTGTTCGGATAAACTCGGAAGTGAAATTTCAAAACTGCCTAACTGTTTTGCATTTGCTCCTGGCTGTGCTGAACCTCCAGCAATCGCATCTACATAATCACTCCAGCTTGGTGAAC
>SKHV01000280.1 GCA_007116765.1 Prolixibacteraceae bacterium
GATAGTCCTCGAAAATTGCGAGGAATTTCTTTTCATTTAACATGTTACTTGATTTTATAGTCAGGCAACAAATTTATTTCTCCTCAAATTATATAAAAGACGGGGTTTACCAAATGCTTACCTATATTATACCAATGTCTGAAATGGCGAAAATCATTTGGAACTAGAAGAAGAAGGGTTAAAACCCATACATGGAGATATTCTTTGATAGATTTTATCCATAGCTTCCTGTGCGGTCATATCACCCTGAATTACCTCTTTATAGTAGATGTTGGTTTCAGTATGCTGATCATTTAATATCCATGTGGCGCTTTCGTGATAACGAATCCGGCTATTCCCAAATTGATTTTGTACGTAATGCGCGAATTCCTCAAATTGATCACCTCCAAGTGCTGCACTGGCAAGATTTCCTTTTATACCCGTTGGGCACTTAGTGTATCGAGACCACATTTCGGCAATGGCCGGAGTATTCATTGACAACAGAAATTTTTCTGCCTCTTCGCGATTAGGTGCATTTTTAGGAATTGCCCACGGTATTTGATAAGCAGCCGGATATATGGTGTGCGGGTGATTAAAAGCAGGAAACTCACATGGAATTATATCCCATATCTTTTCATCGTCGATTCCTTTCCATATATTATACATCCACGAACCATTCACATAGAACAGGCATTTACCGTTCAGCATCATATCGTGTGTTTCATTCCATGCGGTTTTGCGCCACGATGGATGCAGTGGTTGATATGCTGCAATTTGTTCCATGGCTTCTAGTGTTTTTTGCCATGCTTCGAGTCGTCGGGGAGTAATTTCACCCAGCAAAAACTCTTCGGGGTCGTTGAGCTCTGATGCATAAAGCATAATGGCAATGGCCATGGTGGTCTCCCACACATGCGATTCGTAGATGGGGATGATATCGTCCTCGGGGTTTTTTAGCTTATATTCGTGTAAGGCCTTTAAATAACCTGCGAAATCGTCAAATGTCATACCGAATTGTTTTACTTCAATGCCAATCTTCTCGGCAACGCTTTGATTTGTCCAAAGAGCCCAATACTGGCCTTCGATAAAAGGGCCGGGAATGATACCGTTCCATTCGTTTAACGATTCGTTACTTAATAATTCCGGTATGGTACTTTCTCTAAACTCGTCAAGCTGGCTAAAATCAAGCAAATTGTTTTTGGCCCAGTCTTCATCGCCCAAAAGGGTTTGTACCTCTCTGAACTCGTGGTTCACTCTTATTATATCCCAGTCGGTAATTCCTTCGCTTACAACCTTTGCCACATAGCGCTCATTGCTGGTACGATCGGAATGGTCGTAATACACCTCTTCCGGAAATTTGAGATTGACACGTATGTGCTGGTTTTCAAATTCATAAACACGTGCAATGTTACGGGTAAACATTTCTCTATCACCCTCGTTTAGCCAGTGCCCAATAAAATTAATTGTCGAAGAGTGTTCAACTTCGGGTAGTTTCTTATAGTGAAGAGTATTGTTGCTTTGTTCTAAACAAGCGCTGAAAAATATAAATGTAAGAGCAGGTAGAAACAACAATGAAAATGTACTTTGATAAAATCTTTGTTTACCCATGATTTTAATTTTCTATTCTTCCACTTTAAAGTATTTAATACTTTTCTCCAGCTCGTCGGCTTCTTGTTTCAAGGTTTTCGCATTACGCTCCATTTCTTCTGCTGTAGCTGCATATTGTTGAATAATCATGTTCAAATCCTGAATGGCACTGTTGATTTGTGCCGCACCATTATTTTGTTCGTTACTTGATACGGTAATGTCGTTTACAAGTTGTGACGTTTTTTCAATTTCGGGTGCAAGTTCCATCAGAAACTCGTGAGCTCCAGTAGTGATTGAAACAGTTTGCTCCGAAAGCTTAGTGATTTCGTCGGCTGCTTTGCGGCTGTTTTCGGCCAGTCTTCGCACTTCTCCGGCTACAACAGCAAATCCGCGTCCATGTTCGCCTGCACGTGCTGCTTCAACGGCTGCATTGAGTGCTAATATGTTGGTTTGGAAAGCAATGTCGTTTACAACCGATATTTTGTTCGAGATTTCCTTAATATGATTCAGACTTTCCTCCTCCTTCATAATAAGCTGCTGTATCCCTTCTACTGCTCGAATTGATATTTGTTGGGTTTCTTCAGCATAATCGGTATTATTCTGAATCATTGAAGCCATTTCTTCCACAGCCGACGATACTTCTTCAGCTGATGATGCCTGGTGGCTTGAACCACTGGCTACTTTTACCGAAATGTCTTCGATGTGATTACTTGAGGTGTTCACCTTAGTTGCTCCAGAAGTAATGTGCTGTACTATTTCGCGTAGCTTATCATTCAGATTATTGATTGCTATACTCAGCATTCCAATTTCGTCGTGGGTATTCACAACCAAGGGTGCTTTCGAAAGACGCCCCTTCTGGATTTCGGTAAGGCGTTTAAGCACTAAATTAATATTGTTTGTAAAATAATGCTTGGTAAGAAGAATGATTACCAGCGAGGTGAGCACTATACATAAAAACGAACCCAGAATGAAAATCCATGTTATGTCGCCTTTTTGTTGCTGTATACGTTCCATTCGAGCATACATGAACAAATGCCCTAAAAATTTACCGTCCTCGAGGCGTATGGGGCTTATTGATACAAAGTATTTATTTCCTCCTTCTTCAATAGTGTGGAAAATATCTTCATCAATCTCAAGTGTTAATGCTTCGTACCCTTGCAATATGGGTACGTTGTCTCTGTTTTTTTGGTTGTGCGCAGGGTTAAGCGAAAAATATACCTGTTTGTTTGCGCCAATAATTATACACTCTTCAAGGGTTTCGCCAACCAAATTTTCCATGATTTCTTTGTCTTCGGCTGACTCGTAACGCAGAAGCCCTTTCGACATAAGGTAGGCCGGCTTTTGGAAGCTTTCTTCCATGCCATGTTCAAGCTGTGAACTAAAGCGTTCGATATAAAACACACCTAAAGCAAATAGTGCAATAAACTCGGTAATTACAACCAGTAAACCTATTTTGTATGAGATTCGCTTAAATTGAATTTTCTTCGTTTTGCTCATTATGTCAGTTATTAGTTAGTTAGCGATTATTAAATCTGCAAGCAATATAAAATAAATATCACAAATTTTTAATATTGCTCCAAGTATTTAAAGATATACAAATAAATTTTTAATCGATTATTTTAAATATGTTATCGAATGTAAAAATTTACAAAAAAGGTGTACAATTTTTAAAATGGCGAGAATTTAGTGAATTATTCAAAAAAAAACGGCCCGCTAAGGCCGTTTTTATTGAGTTTTTGGATATTCCTTTAATTTCCGAAATCATCGAAGTATATACTTTCTTTTTCAACACCTAAGTCGTAAAGCATTTTATTTACCGCGTTTACCATTGGTCCCGGACCACACATGTAGTATTCAATATCTTCAGGTGCTTCGTGGTCTTTCAAATATTCATCGTAAATAACCTGATGTATAAACCCTACTGAGCCTTTCCAGTTATCCTCAGGTTGTGGTTCGCTAAGCGCAATTGTAAATTTAAAATTCGGGAATTGTTTTTCAATTGCTTTGAAATCTTCTTCGTAAAACATTTCACGAACCGACCTTGCACCGTACCAATAAGTTACTTTTCTTCCAGTTTTTAAAGTATGAAACAAGTGGAAAAGGTGTGAGCGTAAAGGAGCCATACCTGCACCCCCACCAATATAAAGCATTTCAGCTTCTGTATCCTGAATAAAGAACTCACCGTAAGGCCCTGAGATGGTTACTTTATCGCCGGGTTTACGTGAGAATATATAAGAAGAACAAATTCCGGGAGGTACATTTGCCCAGGTATTTTTTTGCCTGTCCCATGGTGGGGTGGCAATACGTATGTTCAGCATTATAATGTTTCCTTCGGCAGGGTGGTTTGCCATTGAGTAAGCGCGGTAAGTTTCTTCATTGTTTTTTATTTTCAGATCCCACAAGCCAAACTTGTCCCATTCGTCGCGGTATTCTTTTTCAACATCGAAATCTTTGAAGTCACATTCGTATTTTGGCACATCAATCTGAACATAACCACCCGATTTGAAATCGAGAGTTTCACCCTCGGGAAGTCTTACTACAAACTCTTTAATGAAAGTAGCCACATTATGGTTCGATATAACCTCGCATTCCCATTTCTTAATGCCCATAACCTCTTCGGGTACATTAATGGTCATGTTATCTCGAATTTTTACCTGGCATCCGAGCCTCCAGTTATTTTGCTGTTCTTTACGGGTAAAGAAGTCAACTTCGGTGGGTAAAATTGACCCTCCGCCTTCAACCACCTGGCACTTGCACATGCCGCATGTACCACCGCCACCACATGCCGATGGTAAAAATATTCCGTTATTACTCAGCGTAGAAAGTACGGTTGACCCGGGCTCTACATCCAATACTTTGTCACCGTCGTTTATGTCTAAATTCACTATGCCCGAGGGCATAAGTTTCTTTTTTGCAAACAACAACAGGCTAACCAACAATAAAATAACTACCAGAAAGAATATTATACTGGTAATAACAACTGTTGATTGTGTAGCTAAAAGAATCATCTTATCTTATGTTTTAATAAGTTCGTACTAAAGTTTAATTCCCGAGAAACCCATAAATGCCATACCCATAAGACCGGTAATAATGAAAGCCATACCGAGGCCTCTTAATGGAGCAGGTACGTTTGAGTATTGTACTTTTTCGCGTATTGCCGCGATTCCCACAATGGCTAAAAACCAGCCCACACCTGAACCTATTCCGTATGTGGTTGCTTCGCCAATATTGAGAAAGTCTTTTTGTTGCATGAAAAGTGAACCTCCAAGTATTGCACAGTTAACAGCAATAAGCGGAAGAAAAATCCCTAAGCTTGCGTAAAGTGCAGGAGCAAATTTTTCCACAATCATTTCAACCAGCTGCACCATCGACGCAATCACTGCAATGAACATGATAAAGCTCAAAAAGCTTAAATCAACTTCGGCAAATTGTGAACCAAGCCAACTTAGCGCTCCTTCTTTGAGTATGAAATTTTCAAGCAGGTAGTTTACCGGTACAGTAATGCCCAATACGAATATTACCGCCAAGCCTAAACCTGTGGCAGTTTTTACCGACTTCGAAACTGCAAGGTATGAACACATACCCAGGAAGTAGGCAAAAACCATATTTTCGATAAAAATCGATTTTATAAATATGTTAATAATATTTTCCATCTTTCAGTATCTTTAAAGTTTGGCTATTTGTTTTCTTCAACAAGTTCTGTGTTTCGATAGCGTTGTACCCATATAATAATTCCTACTGTAATAAGAGCCATGGGTGAGAGTACCATCAAACCGTTATTTACATATCCGAAGTTGTAGAATCCTTCGGGAATAATTTGCAATCCCCATATTGTGCCTGCACCAAGTAGTTCACGAAAGAAACCAACAATTACAAGTATTAGACCGTAACCTGCGGCATTGCCAATACCATCGAGAAACGAAGGTCCGGGTTTGTTGCCAAGTGCAAAGGCCTCAAGGCGCCCCATGATGATGCAGTTGGTAATTATTAGCCCCACAAATACCGAGAGTTGCTTGCTTACATCGTAAATGTAAGCTTTCAATATCTGGTCAACTAAAATTACAAGCGAGGCTACTATTACCAATTGTACGATAATCCTGATGCGGTTGGGAATTGTATTTCGCAGTAATGATACAATTACATTTGAGAAACCCATAACAGCCACAACCGAAATTGCCATCACTACCGAGGGTTTCAGTTGAGCAGTTACTGCAAGAGCAGAACATATACCCAAAACCTGTACAGTAATAGGGTTTTTGCTTCCAAGCGGGTCGGTAAGCAATCTTAAATTCTTCTTCGAGAACAATGTTTCTTTATCACTCATAGTTTTTTATTTTTTCTTGTTGAAGAATTCGACATAAGCAAGTAAGTCGTTATACATCATGTCTTGGAGACCTTTACTTGTAATTGTTCCGCCCGATACGGCATCAACACGATGTTGATCAGGAGCGTTTTCGCCCGATTTAGCCACAACCAATGAAATAAACTCTCCACTACTGTCGAACAGCTTTTTACCTTTGAAGTTGTCCTGGAACGAGGCAGTTGAAATTTCTGCTCCTAGTCCGGGAGTTTCACCTTGATGATCGAAAACAGCACCAAAGATTGTATTCATATCGTCGTTAAGTGCAACATATCCCCAAATTGGTCCCCATAATCCGGCACCGCGAAGTGGAATAATGTATTTCAGTCCCTCTGCACCCAAATCGGCTTCAAAAACAGGGAGGCTTCTTTCTTCAATTTTTTTGATTTGTTCGCGGCGCAAGTCAATATCAAATGCTTCACCGCTAACTTCTTCTCCTTTAGAGTTGATTGCATACGAGCGTGTAATTCGTTTTTCGTATGCTTCTTCTGCTTCGGCTGTAGGTACTACTATGTTCACCGAGGCCAGAATATTTTGTTTCTTTTCAATTTCTACATTACGGGTTTGCAATGGTTTTAGCGTAATGGCCGTGAATGAAAGTATGGCCGCAACGATAATCACCATTACCGAGGCGTAGATGAAAGTATATGCATTTCCGTTTCTGTTCATTTTGCTTCGAGTTTTTTTAATGATTATACTTTTACGCTTACTCTTTTCAACCTTCGGCGCACGTTGCCTTGAACCACGTAATGGTCAATGAGTGGAGCAAAGGTGTTCATAAGCAAAATAGCAAGCATTACTCCTTCGGGGAATGCCGGGTTAAGCACCCTGATTACAATCGCGAGTACTCCAATCAGAAAACCGTAAATCCATTTGCCTTTAGCTGTTTGTGATGCAGAAACCGGATCGGTAGTCATAAATACGGCACCAAACATGAAACCACCAAGGAACAGATGATGCCAGAATGGAATTTCCATAAACGGATTAACTGCAAATACATTAATTAGCGCACCAGTAAATAAGGCACCCAATACAGTTGAGAGCATTATTTTCCAGCTTCCAATACCGGTAATGATTAAGAATGCAGCTCCAAGTAAAATAGCAAACGACGAGGTTTCGCCAATTGAACCTGGAATAAAGCCCCAAAAGGCGTCCCATATATTGTAATCGAGTATTCCGTTAAGAGCTAATCCAAGTGGTGTGGCTCCCGAGAAACCATCAACTACTTTGTCGGCATCGGTTCCAAGGCGAATCCATACGCTATCGCCACTCATGTGCGAGGGGTATGCAAAAAACAGGAAGGCACGTGCTATAAGTGCCGGGTTCCAAATATTCATGCCGGTTCCGCCAAAAGCTTCTTTGGCAATAATTACCGAAAAAGCTACTGCAATGGCAGTCATCCACAAGGGAGTATCAATAGGAAGTACCAGAGGTATTAGTAAGCCCGATACCAGAAAGCCTTCGTGTATTTCGTGGCCTTTAATTTGGGCAAATGCAAACTCAATGCCCAAGCCCACACCGTACGATACAATGATTACCGGTAGTACACGCAGAAATCCGTATATGAACACCTGCATAAAAGTGGTTTCAGCAAGCGCTCCAATGGCTGCGAAATGCTGATAGCCTATATTGTACATTCCAAATAACATTGTAGGAACGAGTGCCAGCACCACAAAAATCATGGTTCGCTTCAAGTCGATGTAATCACGCACGTGCGAACCTTTTTTCGTAGTCGCATCAGAAACATATAGAAATGTTTCAAAGCCTTCGAAAACACTGTGGAAAGTGTGGAGCTTTCCGCCTTTTTCGAATTTTGGCCTTTGCTTATCGAAAAAATTCTTAAATCCTTGTCCAATCATTCGTTTTGTATTTTTGATCTTTCGCCATATAGGGCGATAAGTTTGTCTTTATGTTAAGCTAACTCTTTCATCATGTATTGAAAGCCTTTTCGCAATATTTCCTGTACTTCAATTTTCGATGTACATACATATTCGCAAAGTGCCATGTCTTCTTCAATTACTTCGTAAATACCCAGTTGCTCCATTTTGTCGAAATCGTTCAAAATGGCTGCTTTGAGTAAGTATACCGGGTAAATATCCATAGGTAGTACTTTCTCGTATTGCTCAGTAACCACAAACGCACGTTCGCCTCCATGGTAGTTTGCATCGAGTGTATACTCCTTAGCTGGAAAGAGTTTGGCAAGGAATGTTTGCCCGGCGCTGAATTTCTTAAAGCCTGGTGCGGCCCAGCCGAAAGGTTCAATTTTATCTCCTTCGGGTATGATGCTTACCTGGTTGTGCAATAAGCCGGTGTAGCCATGTTTTTCGATTTTAGTACCGGTGAGAACATTGCCCGATATAATGCGTTCGTTCACTGCCTGTAGGGTATTTCCTTCAACTATTGATTTTGCCGAAGCACCCGCAATGGCTTTATGGTAACTTGGTTTTTTCACTTCGGAGCCGCATAAGGCAATAAGTCTTTCGAGGTTTATCTTTCCGGTAAGAAACAAGCGGCCAATATATACAACGGATTGAATGTTAAGTGTCCAAACTACTTCGCCCTTGTTCACGGGAGCAATTTTGTGAATTTGAACTCCGGGGTTACCTGCCGGATGAGGACCTTCGAAATAGTTAATCTCAACATTTTTCAGCGAGGCCATTTTTGAACCTTCGCGTAAGCCCAGATAAACTTTTCCTAGGGTTAACTTGCTAATTGCATCGAAACCGGCCTGTAGGGCTTCGCTTTCGTTGGCTAATGTATATTCGTAATCGGGAGCCAAAGGTGCCGAGTCGAACCCCGACACGAAAATGTCGCGTGGAGTAACATTTGCATTTGCAATTATACCAAAGGGACGCTGAACTATAAAGGGCCATAATCCCGAGAGAAGTAGTTGTTCTTTGATTTTTTCCGGATCCATTGTTTTTGGATCACCTTTTGAAAAGTTTTCAGATTCAAATTTTCCGTCGCTTTCAATTTCAACTTCAAGTATTCGCCTTCTTTCTCCACGGTTTATTGAAACCACCCGACCACTTACCGGTGAAGTAAATTTCACGTCGGGTTGCGATTTGTCGATAAAAAGTGGAGTTCCGGCTTTGACCTGCTCGTCAATTTTAACTTCTAGCTTGGGCTTGAGCCCTGGAAAATCGGTAGGCTTAACTGCATAAAGCGCGGCTGATGCAGCCTCGTTTGTGTTTGCTTGAGCGCCCCCTTTCAATCTAATATCAAAACCTTTTCTGATTCTAATAGTTTTAGACATTGCTGAATTTTAGATTATAATTTTTGAACGACAAAGGTAAATATTTAAAGGATAAATTCGCTATATCTTATTTACAAATTCACGTATTAATAATGCACTACAAGGCTATTTTGTTTACCTGATCTCAACTATTTTATAAATAATGTGACAAATTGTAGTTGCAGATTGCTATTTAGTAGTAAATAAAAAGAATATTTGCTCTTTTTTTTCGTTATGTCGTAATTGTCTTAGTTTGTGCTTAATGTTCAGAAATGTTAATTTTGTGTGAATCGGATTTTTTAACTGTTTGGCAAATGTGCTTATGTTTGTAAAGAAAATATTATTGTTATTGGCGTTATTGTGTGGCAAAGCTTATTTTTTAATGGCTGTTGATTTGCCCCGCGTAATTGAGAACAGGGTATATTCCGAGAACATTCATACTGTTGAAATGTACAGGGCAGGATGGAAGTTATCGAATCCGATACTTACCTTGAATGCTGATGAACAATTGCTTTTTAGTTTTGATGATTTAAATGTTGAGAAAACAGATTATTACTACACAATTTATCATTGCAATAGAAATTGGGAATTATCATCAATGTCGCAGCACGAGTATTTAGGTGCATTTGTAGATTTTCCACTCGATGACTATGCTTACTCACAAAACACCAACATTCATTATATAAACTACATGCTGGCATTACCCAACAATGATGTACCCTTAACTTTGTCGGGTAATTATGTGCTGCTTGTGTATGACAGGCAACAGCCCGATGCTCCGGTAATTACCTGGCGCTTTTATGTGCTTGAGCCACAGGTAAAAATCAATGCGCGAATTACCCGCCCGGTTGGCGACGGTATGAGGGGCGAAAATCAACAAATTGACTTTGTGATTGATCATGGTAGTTTCTCTATCAACGATGCGTACTCCGATGTAAAAGTGGTAGTTACACAAAATAACCGTACCGACAATGCCATTACTGACCTGAAGCCTGTTTATGTGAGCCCCGGCAAACTAGAGTATGAACATGCTACCGGCAATATTTTTAAGGGCGAAAATGAATTTAGGGCTTTCGAAATTCGAAACATCAGGTATAATGGCGAGGGTGTTGAATCTCTTCGATACATCGCTCCATTGTACCATGCCACTTTGCTCAGGCATATTCCAAGAGTACAGCAACAGTATAATTATTACGAAGAAATGAACGGTAACTTCTTTATTGAGGCTTTTAATAAACGGGAACCCGAAATTGAGGCCGATTACATGATGGTTCATTTTACGCTTGATATTACCCAGCCACTTTTGGGTGGCGATATTTATGTGTTCGGAAAATTAAGTGACTGGCAGTGTAATTCACAAAACCGCATGAGCTATAACCTTGATGCCCGTCAATATGAGCACTCGATGCTATTGAAGCAAGGTTATTACAACTTTATATATGCTTATAAAGATGAAATTTCAGGCGAGATAAAAAGCTATAACCTCGAGGGCAGCCATTTTCAAACTGAGAATGATTATTCAATTTATATGTACTATGGACGCTTAAACGATCGCTACGATCGTTTAGTTGGATATCAGCGATTTAATTCGCATCGCAATCGTAGTTTCTGATTTTCTATTCTTCGTGTCGGCAGGCAATGTAGTTTCTCCATTTTTCGATCAATTGCGACATGTCGTCGGGCAAACCGGTTTCAAAATACATTTCTTTGCCGCTTGCCGGATGAATAAATCCCAGCGATTTTGCGTGAAGTGCCTGTCTCGGGCATATTTTGAAGCAATTATCTACAAATTGTTTGTATTTCGAGAAAGTGGTTCCTCTAAGAATTTGGTCTCCTCCATAGTTTGAATCGTTAAACAGGGGATGATTAATGTATTTCATATGTACCCTTATTTGATGGGTACGCCCGGTTTCAAGCCGACATTCTACCAGCCCTACATAGCCCAAATCTTCAATTGTTGAGTAGTGTGTAACCGCATGTTTGCCAAAGTCGCCTTCGGGGAACACGGTAAATACCTGTCTGTTTTTCAGGCTACGACCTATGTGGCCTTCAATAGTACCTTCGGACTCTTTGGGAACGCCCCACACCAGCGCCTGATACTTTCGCTTAGTTGTTTTTTCAAAAAACTGTAGCGAAAGTTTTACTTTTGCTATTTCGGTTTTAGCTACCACCAGTAGCCCCGATGTGTCTTTGTCAATACGGTGAATAAGCCCCGGACGAGGATCGTCGGCATTAAAAAGGGGGAGGTCTTTGAAACGGAAAGCCAGAGCATTTACGAGTGTGCCCGAGTAGTTTCCGTGACCGGGATGTACTACAAGCCCTGGTGGCTTGTTAATCAGAATAAGATGTTCGTCTTCGTAAACTACATTTAGGGGTATGTCTTCAGCTATTATTTTGAGTTCGCGTTTAGGAAAGTCGAGTACTATGGCCACTACATCGGAGGGCTTTATTTTGTAGTTCGATTTAACAGGTTTACCGTTTACCAGAATGCTGCCGGCATCGGCTGCGGCCTGTATTCTGTTGCGCGAAGTGCTTTCCATTCGGTTAACCAGAAATTTATCAACCCTTACAGAGCTTTGTCCCGGATCAACAATAAACTTGAAGTGTTCGTATAGGGTGTTGTCGTCGAGTTCTTCAGTATCGTTAAAATTCGTCATCGAAACTGTCTCTGTCTTGTTGTTCTTCTTCATGTGTTTCAAAATCTATTTCAGAATCGAGGTCGAAAAAAGGTTCATTGCTAATTTTTGAATGGTCTGTTGTGAGCCATACGTCAATTGAAGTGCCCAGCTCTACCAGTTTGTTTTCAGACCATGCAGGGTTTTGATTCCATATTACCGCAAGCAGTGAGTCACTCGCGTTTTTCACCGTGTTATCGTAAATTAACACCCCCAGTGTAAGGGTGATGTTGTATAATGTATCACGCGCTTCATCAATATAAAGGCCTGTGAGTTTAGGTACTTCTGTTTTTTCGTTGCTTAACCCTCGTCCAACCACAATATCAACCGGAGTGCCTTTGCTTAAAACGGTGTCCTTAGGAAGAGGAATGCCGTGTAGTCGTTGTTCAAGTACAAGATTAAAGAATTGGCTTGGTCGGTATTCTACTTGTCCAAGTCTCAATCCGGCATTTTCTAAACGGCTTTTTGCTTCACGCAGCGAAACGTCTACAATGGCCGGGAGTTTTACTGTTTCGGGTGCAAAAGCTGAAATAGTTAGGTAAATTGTTCTGTTCTTTTTCACGTTGAAGCCGGGTGCTGGTGTTTGGCTTATTACGGTACCGGGAATGGCATCGTAAACGTACACCGAATCGACTATTTGATAACGTAATTTCTCATTTTCCACAATTCTGCTTAACTCGTGCTCGGTAAACCCTCTAAAGTTAGGTACCGGTTGCGATTGCCCGTGCAGTGTGTATGCTTTCATGAAAAGCATTGATGCGTAGACAACCACAATTAAGAACACTACCAACAATGATAGGTGTATATAGAACTGCCTGCTTTTGAGAAATTTTTTCAAACTCATGATTTTTTTTCAAAATGGTTTTCAACAAAAATAACGCAGAAAAATGGGTAAGTTATCTTTTTTATACAGAAATATTCCACTTTTGTGGATTAAACTTGCCTTATACAAACACAAAAAGGCAAAGAATCAATTCTTCACCTTGCCGTGTATTGCTATTTAAAGCAGTTTGTTAACGTTTATGACGTGGTTCGTCAGAAACTGAAAGTCTTTTTCTGCCTTTAGCACGACGCGATTTCAATACTTTGCGTCCGTTAGCGGTCGACATTCTTTCACGAAAACCGTGCTTGTTTTTTCTTTTTCTATTTGAAGGTTGAAATGTACGTTTCATCTCGTATAATTATTTAGAAATTTTTACTTGTTATTCTGCTTTATTCAAAATGGAGTGCAAAAATAATTGTTTTTTCCTGCTAATAAAACTTTTTGCTGTTTTTTTATTGTAAATGTTGATTGAGTGTGTGCAAAGCCGCCTGATAATGTGTTCAAATGGGCAGGTAAATAATTTTTTTAGTTTCGAAAAAAGGCTCTTCAAAATATTGCGATAGCGGAGTAACTTTTATTTTAGATTGGAATGGAGTAATTTCTTTCTCGAAATCGCCCCCTTTTAAATAAATTATCCCGTTGGGAATACTGTTTTTTTGTTTTTCCGAAATTAACTTACGGGTAAGTGCATAAAAACCCGGGAATGCTGTAACCGCACGGCTTGTTATAAAATCGTAGCGGGTTTTTAAGCGTTCGGCACGTGCATTTTCGGTTTTAATATTTTTGAGATGAAGCGTCTCAGCAACTTCGTGTACCACCTTAATTTTTTTTGCAATCGAATCGTTTAATGTAAACTGAACGTCGGGAAACTTGATTGCCAGAGGGATGCCGGGGAAACCTCCACCACAACCCACATCTAATATATGAGTTCCGGGTTCGAACTGTATAAATTTTGCAATGGCCAACGAGTGCAAAACATGTCTGAGGTAAAGCTCCCCAATATCTTTTCGAGATATCACGTTAATTTTATCGTTCCATTCACGATAAAGCTCGTTGAGCATGCCGAGCTGGTTCTCTTGTGTACTTGTAAGATCTTTGAAATATTTAAGAATGAGTTCCAATGTTTATGAGTTTAATTTGTATTTTTCGAGTAATCCAAACAATTCGTGCCGGGCTCTGAAAAGTTGAACTTTAACAGTTCCAAGGGGCAAAGTTAATTCATTTGCAATTTCTTCGTACGAGTAATCTCTAAAATAACGCAATTCGATAAGATTTTGATAGTGGGGTTTTAATTTTTCGATGTATCCCTGTAGTATTTTCCCGCGTTGATTCAAAATCATTCGTTCTTCCGGATCAGGTACATTCGATTTTATTTTATGCCCGTTTCCGTTTTCATAATCTCCTTCAATACCTTGATCAATTGAAAATGTTGTTCCTTTTTGCTTTCTCAGAAAATCGATGCAATTATTATTTGCTATTTTATACAACCAGGTGCTGAAAGCATACTCCGACGAGTAAATCGAAAGGTTTGAAAAGGCTTTACCAAATGCTTCGAAGGTCAAATCTTCGGCATCGTTTGGGTTTTTTACCATTTTCAGCATAATATGGTAAACCGAGTCTTTATAGTGCATCAATAAGCGGGCAAATGCTTTTTCGTTACCCTCGAGTGCCTGTTTTACAAGCTCTTTGTCGAGTTTCGCACGTTTCGAAATTTTTTGTTCGTGAGGCATTGATCGAAAAAGTAAAAAAAGAATAAAATGATTGTGACAAAATACAACATTCTGTGAATTTTATGTAGAATTGCTTAAAATTACAGGAAATGGTTTCAAAGTCGTAGCTAATCTTCCCTATTATATTACTACACCTATCGTTATGAGGTTTGTTGAGAGTCAAGTTTATAAGGTGGAAAGTTTAACTTTTATGGTGCAAAAAGAAGTAGCGAAAAGACTTTGCGCAAAAGAGAACACATCAGATTACGGAGCAATAACGCTTGCAGTAAAATTGAGAGGCAACGCTTCAATTAAAAGAATAGTTGACAAAAAGGTTTTTTATCCTGTGCCGAAGGTTGATTCGGCCGTTGTGCATATTGATATGACTTATCCTTATGACTTAAGTCATAATAAAACCATTTTGAGACTAATAAAATCAGGCTTTTCAATGAGGA